>JAGPAO010000155.1 GCA_018063805.1 Synergistaceae bacterium
GAAGGGTTCCCCCTCTTAACTCTTAAAAGGGGGCATTGCTAATGTCTGTAGATACCGTCTGTGAAGCTGGTTTCGGCAAGAAACCAAAGAATATTTTCGACAAGGTGCTTGTTTCTGTCTGTTCCTCGTTCATGTTTTTCGGCTCCATGTTCCTTGCGCTTATTATCAGCGCCGCTGCGTTTGTTCGCTATGTTTTGGGGGGAGACCTTTACGGTTTTGAAGAAATAGTCAAGCTCATTGCTTTTTGGGTTTATTTTATGGGTGCCGCCTACGGCTCCTTTAATAACACGCACGTGTCGGCGGACTTGGTTAGCTCCTATGTGCCCGAAGGGCCTGCAAAACGTATTCTGTTTTTCGCAAGGGACTTAGTCACTTTTTCTGTTTGCGGACTCTTTACTTGGTATGGTTTTACCTTTTTTATGTTTGGTTTCATGGGGCCTTTGGGGACAGGTATCGCCATTCCCACTACAACTGTCTGGCGTATTCCTCTGTGGACCTCCTATCTGGCTATTTTCTTTGGACTTATCTGCATGAGCATCTATTTCTTCAGGAATCTTTTCCAAAGTTTTACGGCACTTTTTAGGGGGAATGCTCAATGATTTATATCGCACTTTTAATTTTGATGGCTACCCTTGTCTTGGGAGCCCCCGTTCCTGTTAGTTTTATGGCTTCCGCCGCCTGGCTTATTTTCTTCGGCGGGCCGGACGGGCAGGGCTACCCCGCCTCTCAGCTTTTACCCTACGGTTTTACACAGATGAACTCTGTTTCTCTTATCGCCATCGCTCTATTTATTATGGCGGGTGGAATTATGGAGAAGGGAAAGATAGGAGAAAAGCTGATTGACGTTGTCGACGTGTTCTGCGGTCGCCTTAAAGGTGGTCTTGGAATTGTAGGGACGGTCTCCTGCGCTATCTTTGGTTCCATCACCGGTGCCGCTTGCGCGACGCTGTCCTGCATCGGCTCCATCATGTTCCCTCGTTTTGAGGCAGCAGGCTACCCTCGCGGGCACGCGGCGGCACTGATGGCGAACGCCTCCCTGCTGGGGCTTCTGATTCCGCCTAACGCGACGTTGATCATTTTTGCCTGGATCAGCGGTCAGTCTGTTTTGGCCTGCTTCCTGTCAACAGTTACGGCAGGGATTTTGGTCACTCTTCTCATTTCTTTTACGAATCTCTGGCTTCTTCGAAACAACAAGGACATCGTTGTCGCTCCGCCTATCACAAAGGCAGAAAAATGGCAGCTGTTTCGCGAACGAGGAAAGCTTGCTATCCCGGCTCTTATGCTCCCCGTTATCGTTTTGGGCAGTATTTATGGGGGGATTATGACGACCACTGAGGCGTCCGCGGTGGCTGTCCTTTACTCAATCCCCGTAGGGATGTTTGTCTACAAGGGGCTTACTCCGAAGGGGCTTTGGGACTGTATTATTGAATCGGCGGTAACAACGGGTGTCATCATGGTGATGCTCTTTTGCGTATCCATGTTGAGCCGTCTCTATATTTTAGAGGATTTGCCTTCAAAGGTCCTCTTCATTTTCAGGAGTGTCTCCGATAATCGCTGGGTTATTCTGTTTATGATCAATATCTTCCTCGTAATTATGGGAATGTTGATGGATGATATCAGCGTGGTTACTCTGACGACTCCTATTTTGATGCCGATTATTCTGGCACTTGGATTTAATCCCATTCATTACGCCGCTATCGTCGGGGTAAACACGGGGTTGGGGTGCATTACTCCCCCCGCAGCGCCGGTTCTTTACCTTGCGGGAAGACTGGGAAGAGCTCCGATCAACGAGATCATGACCCCCGCTCTCTGGTTCATGGCTCTTTGCTGGGCTCCGGCTCTTCTGTTTGTCTCTTATGTTCCCAAGCTGGTTCTGTTCCTCCCGCATATTATTCTCGGGACTCCGTGGTAGGTTAGATCATGTTTGGACTGCGGGAAGCACCGGGTGCAAATAAGAACTTTTATCGTTACTTTTTTGCCCTGCTCTGTTTTATTTTTTTTGGATGGGCGTATTTTTTGAACTCGCCTCACGGCTATATCGTGGCGTTGCTTTGCGGTACTCTATCCAGAACCGCAGTTCGCAAACAGTGGAAAAACCCGTCCTTTGCGGAGCGTTTTTTCCCCCGGCTAAAGGCGGATGAAAAGGAACTGACAGGCTAAGATTTTTATTCGCCGACAGAATCAAGCAAAGTGTATACTCATAAAAAATCATTCAATATATTATGTTGAATGATTTTTTATTTTGTGGAAAAAGGAAGAGTGTGTCCAGCGGCACTAGTCACGTTTGAGCTTTAAGGCTACAATACATACGATATTCGCAATAATAAAATCATTATTAATATACGGAGGGGTACTGTGAGAAACCTGAAAACAGCATCAAAAATTACCATTCTGGTAGCGATATTACTTGTGTTTCTCTGCGCTATTGCAGGGATTGGCTATAATGCCAACAGTCGTCTTTTTGAAAATCTGGAAACGGTGTATAAAAAAAATGCGCTTGGAGAGTATTGGATTAGCCAGATACGCCTGAACGTTCGATTTATCGAAGTAGCAGCGCTTCGTAATATGTTGGAGACGGATGGGCCGCTCCAACAGCAACTGGTCGAGGAAGCTAAAAGGCGTTTTGACTTGATTGACGAAGATTTGAAGGCTTATTTGGCGACGAATCCGACTGAAGAAGAGAAGAACATGCAAAAACCGCTTACCGTGATGCGTTTAGAAATGAGTCGGCTTTTGCGCCAAGTGCTCGATCTTGGAGCTACCAATGAAAACGAAAAGGCTTTTGCGATTTATAGAGAGCAGTTGGCTCCTGTCGCAACAGCTTATTTTGAAGGGCTGGATAAGTTCACAGATTTTCTCAGAGAACAGAGCGAGCGGACGATGGCGGATGCGGAGGCAAATGCAAGGCGAGGTTCCATGCTGATTCTGATCTCTCTTCTTATGGCGACGCTTCTGGGAATCGTTACGTCCATCCTGATCGTCAGAAGCATTACTGTGCCGTTGAAAAACCTGAACGAAACGGTTGGTGAATTTGCCCATGGAAAACTCACCGTTCACTTTGACACGCACGGCAAGGATGAAATAGCTCTTATGGGGGGCGCTTTAGAGAAAATGAGGGAATCGCTCTTGAGTGTCATCAGCCTTGTCAAGAGTGCATCGGACAACATCATGCAAACGGCCTCGGATCTCTCCGCCTCCGCGGAGGAATCCAGCGCGACAGTGGATGAATTCAACGGAAGTATCAGTAGAATGACCGGTGATATGGATGATCTGTCCGGTCTTGGTGAGCAGATCAACGCCAGCGTCGAAGAAGTCTCTGCGGGGGCCAGTGCAACGGCGCAGCAGGGAACGGAGATTGCGCATCAAGTGGATGGTGCGATGCGGGATGGGGATAGCGGTGCCGAGGCAGTTCAGAAAGCGGCGGTCAGCATTTCCGAAGTAGCTAAAAACGCGGAAGAAGCCGTTGTCGTAGTGGGTAAACTGAGCGACCAGGCGCGTGAAATACAAAGCTTTGTCTCTCAGATAGGCGGCATCGCCAGCCAGACGAACCTGCTGGCTCTAAACGCTGCTATTGAAGCGGCTCGAGCCGGAGAGGCGGGGCGCGGTTTTGCCGTTGTAGCGGAAGAGGTTCGCAAACTGGCGGAGGAATCCAACGTAGCGGCAACGAATATAGAGCGGCTGGCCAAGCTGATCACGGAAAGTTTGGGGAACGTGCTGACCTCGTCTGTCTCTAATTCGGATGGTGCGCAGCAGGCCCGAGAGCTTGCGATCCACACACAGGATGCGATTAAGAAAATGATCAGTGTTCTTGGGAACATCAACAACGGCACTCAGGACTTGGCTGCGGTTTCGGAGGAGCAGGCGGCCTCCAGCTCAGAAATAGCGAACACCGTTCAGGATATGGCGGGCAAGATTGCAAGTGCTGCTGAGATGAGCGAAAACCTGGGAAGCTCCGCAACGGAAATAGCTGCAGCCTCTCTGATGGTGGCTAATGGAGCGATTCAGTTGACGGAGTTGGCACATAATCTCAACCAGCAGATAGCCTTTTTTGATATCGGGGATGGCCCCACAGCAGCGCCCAAAAAATTACCGGCACTTCGCGGCCGCAACAGCTGATTTTTTAGCTGCATCTGCGCTGTGTAAAGAATTTTAAAACGAAATAAACGCGCACAGATTTTTTGTGCGCGTTTATTTTCGCCTAATATTTTTGAGGAGTGAGTTAACGAATGGCGCATGAACTTTATATGAGCGGTAAATCAGGTGCGTTGACACTGATTGATATCCCGATTCCGGTGCCCGATTTTGGGCGTTTTCTCTCCGTTTGGCTGCTTAAAGATTTTACTCGAAACCGAATTCTTTTAGTGGAAACAGGCCCTGCGGTTACTATTCCAATCCTTATTGAAGAATTGAAACAGCTGGAAGTATGTGCCGTGGATTATCTCATCTGTACCCACGTTCACTTGGATCATACGGGGGGACTGGGGCACTTTCTAAATAGTTATCCACAGGCAAAAGTTATCTGTCCAAATCGAGGGAAGGAGCATTTAATCAATCCCTCCCGTCTTTGGGAGGGGAGTCGATCTGTTTTAGGAGATGTCGCTCGTATTTACGG
>JAGPAO010000156.1 GCA_018063805.1 Synergistaceae bacterium
GAACAGCGGTGTGGTCTCGATCGTTGATGCGAACCATCATGAACAGATAACAACCCATACAAAATCACCCCTTAATTTTTTTAGGTGCTGTATTATTATATCGCATAGAGGGGTAGAGTGGACAACGGTTAGTCCTTTTGGGCAATATTCAGGATGTCCGCAAGGAGAGCCTGGGCCGTTTCCCTTCCGCCTGCTCCCGCACCGATGAGGGTGACAGGCCCCAAGGTATCCGTTGTCAAGCATGCGGCATTCATCACCCCTTGAACTTGAGAAAGAGGGTGGGTAAGCGGCAGAGAAAGCGGCTGTACCGATCCCCTGATATCATCGCCATGGTTTTCGATAGCTGCAATGAGGCGGATGCGCTCCCCTTTTTTGTCGGCGGCTTGGATGTCCTCACTGCTGATGCCGGAGATCCCCGTCCTATCGACTTGATCGACGGGCAAATCCACGCCAAAGAGCGCTTTAGCCAGAATAGAAACCTTAACGGCTGCATCCCAGCCATCCACATCGCCGGAGGGATCTGTTTCGGCATAGCCCAGCTCCTGCGCTTCTTTTAGCGCTTCTTCATAGCTGGCTCCATTTTCCATGCGCGTCAGCATGTAATTGGTAGTGCCATTGAGAATACCCTCTATACGGTTAATGGCGGCTCCTGCCAATCCATGTTGGGCCAGCTCAATCAGAGGGGTTCCGCTCATGACCGTTCCTTCGTAGCGCAGCTGAACATGGTGTGCTTCTGCAAGCGCTTGAAGGGCGTTAAAGTTTAACGCTATAGGTCCTTTGTTGACGGTTACCACGTGAATGTTCTGATTGAGAGCGGTGGTGATGTGTGCCAGCGCCGGTTCCGCCGTATTGAGATTCGTCGGAGTTGCCTCAACTAAAATGTTTGCTTTTGATTCGGTTAATAGCTCTGAAAAACTGCCGCTGCTTTGTGGAAATTCGCTTAAACTATTTTTTTCGTGCAAGGCGGATAGCACACCATCAAGATCCAGTCCCGCCGGATTTAAAAGAATGCCCTTGCTTCTTGCGGAGATAAGGGAGATATTATATTCAAAGTGAAATCGGTTTTTTAGCATTTCCCGTTTTTCGTGTAACAGTTCAAGCAATGCCTTTCCAACCGTGCCGCAGCCTGTAAGCGCGATGTTCCAAGTCATCATCGTTTCTCCTCCGTTATCGTCAAAGTATTGAAGCTGTCTATCCTATCCTCTAAAAGCCGCTTGGGCATTCGGTTCGGAAATTCCGCACCGGGACGCAAGGTGCTGAAAATGGTTCTTCCGATAACGTATCGATCCGGTTTTTTATTTTTAAGGATATGAATGCCCCAAAGGTTGTGGAATACAATCGGTTTTTCCTGATGTTGTCCTACATAAAGCATAATATGCCCCGGCAGGTGGACAAGGGTTGCGAAGGGAATCCCTTTTTGCCGCAACAAGGAACCTCTTTTAGATGCGGGCAGAGTCTCCACGGAGGTCACCGCTCCCATTTTTGCCTGGTCGGCGGAGTTGCGGGGGAGCCAAATTCCAAACACGGTGAAATAATCGCGCGTCATCGCAGAGCAGTCCCTTAGCCCCAAGCTACCTCCCCAGCCGTAGCGTTCCGGGCCGATGGCCTCCAAAATTTCCGTTGCATTACGCGCGTTAAAGGGGAGGGGAAAGGGAGCATAACTTTCGGGTATAACTTTTATTGGTTCCATCTGTGTTTCTCCTCCGGCCGTTTTTACGGGGAGAAGAGGGGTACTATTTTTTAAAGGCAGAAGAGTGCCTAATTTGGCGATGGCAAGAGTGCGGTTGCTTTGCATCGATTTTAGAGCCGTGTTGTCTTTGATAAAGACCCCCTGGGGAAGTTCCTTCCATGCCGTTATGAACGCATCTGTGATATCCGTTACCTTGTTTTTTTCCACCCACCCAACAGCGGTGCCGCTGCTGACAAAGACCCAAGAGCCATTAAGGGACAGGTGCAATAAACGTAGCGGTTTTCCCGGTTTGATCGTCGAGTTCTGAAGACGGTCAAAGGAATACCCGGAGCTCGGCGTGTATGAGGGGGGATAAAATGTTTTTTTTGTGGGCAGCACGCGCAGATCGGATTCCATTAAGGCTATGCCGTTTCGGTTTAAAGACGCAAAGGGAACGGTTATCTGTTTTTTGATTCCATTCAGAGTCTCTTTCGAAATGGGTTTCCGATCCGATCCCCACCCGCCGCGTTGAATGGCACTGCGCTGAAAAGCAATGATTTGTTCTTTTGTTACGTTTAGATGGCTGACCCCATCCCCATCCCAGGGAGAAAAGTGTCGGTTGAGGTACTGCTGTGCCCGCAGTTGCTGTTCCGATACGGTTAAAATCGGCTTATCCGCGCTTATGGGCAAGTACTGTCTTCCCTGTTGCGGGATTTGAATCAGATCTTGTAATTCGGCGGAGAAGCCGATGAGCGGGAATGCGAAAAGGAGGAGACATCCCATAAGGAATGCTCCCCCTGCTTTCATTTCCCTAGGCCTCTTCGTTAAAAGAGCCCGCATTTTTTAATAACGCTTGCGAGGCGGACGTGAAGAACTATCGCCGCGATCCGTTCGATCCGAGCGTCTGTTTCTATCACCGCTTGGCTTGGGGCCGCGAGAATAGCCTTCGCTGCGGCGTCCCTCCGTTGAACCGGTGCTTTTGGCGCTGCCGGTGCACGTTAGTCCCTCATCGGCAAGGCGCGATTTACGGCTTTCCAGTAGGGTTGCGGCTTTGGGGGAAAGCTCCACCGATGCGGAGTTGTCGCGCAGACGAATATTACCCACATCCTCGCGATGAATGCCCATGCTTCGGCAAATAGCTCCAAGAAGAGCACCGACTTCCCATCCATCGGCTCGTCCCTGTCCAAATTGGACGGTGGTTCCGCCGGCGCTGTTTGATCTCTGTGGTCGGGCTCCGCTTCCCGCGCTGGCATTGGCACCGTTGCGTCCGCCGCGTGAGTCTCTGCCGGCGACAAAAGAGTCTTTGCGTGATTTTTCCCGATTAAGTTCCATCTCCACATCTGTGCCGATGGTGTACCCCTGCGGTTGATCCGCCGAGGCCTTGGCGAGCAATCCGGCGACCATCACCTTTGCGTTTTCGCTGGAGAGGATGCTGTCGGCCCACTCCAGGTATTCGTCAGAATCCAGAGCGTGTTCCGCTATTGAAGATTCAAAGCGAACGCGGAACTGTCCTTCGATTTGTCCGGCATCGGGAGCTGGAATGGTTTCCACCTGCAAATGGGTTCCGTGGATCATTTGTTTAAACTGTCGGACTTCGCGTGCAGTGAGCAGGACGAGATTACATCCCTCATGGCCCGCTCTCCCTGTACGGCCGCTGCGATGCACAAAGGCCTCAAGGTTGCTCGGGAGTCCAAACTGGATGACATGGCTGACTGCATCAATATCCAGCCCTCGCGCTGCAACGTCTGTTGCCACGAGGATCGCTACCCTGCCTCCTCGGAGAGAGGAAAGAGCGTTGTTGCGTTCTCTCTGACTCATCTCGCCATGGATAGCACAGGCTTTAAAGCCCATGTCGCAGAGGCGGTCTGCAATATCCTGTGTCTCTGCTCGTGTGGCACAGAAGAGCACGGCTCGTGATGGGTTTTCCCAAAGAAGGACATTGGCTAATCCCTCAAAGCGTTTTCTCGCAGGGATAATATACGTGCGCTGCGCGATATTTTCGTGGTGCGTTACGTCTGAGACAAGAGAAATTTTGCGCGGTGCATTGAGATAACGCCGTGCCAAGGAAATCACTTCTTGCGGCATCGTAGCGGAAAAAAGCCATGTCCTGTCCAGTTTATCAACGGATTGCATAATGGCTTCCATTTCATCTCGGAAGCCCATATCAAGCATATGGTCTCCTTCATCCAAAACGAGCGTATGTACATTCTCTGTTTTGAATGTGCCGCGGCGCAAGTGGTCCAGAACACGCCCCGGGGTGCCTACGATGACCGTTGCTCCCTCTCGGAGAGAGCGTGTTTGCCTTTCCATATCCAAGCCGCCGACGAGAGTCGCGACGCGGACACTCAAATCCGCACCAATCCACGCAAATTCACGAGCCGTTTGTTGAGCCAGTTCGCGAGTAGGTGAGAGGACGAGAATTTGAGGAGCGCGATTACTCGTGTCCATTTTTTGTAAAAGCGGCAACGCAAAGGCGAGTGTTTTACCCGACCCTGTTTTTGCCTGAACCAACAAATCACCCTCAACCAATGTTTCATCTTCAAGGATGCTGTTTTGTACGGGCATGGGCGTGTCAAAACCCTTACGGGCAAGGGCGCGCAACAATTCTGGGCGCAGATCGAAATCTTCGAAGCGCTTAGTAACTTCTGATGTCATTATTAGAGAACCTCCCTAGTTTCGCGGTTGCACAAATCCTCTATGAACGCGAACCAGTAGAAGTAATGGGGGCGTCACAAACTCGGGGGACGGAACTGTCTCCAGTGGATTAAAGCAACCTGATAAGTGCGGATGCACTACAGTGTGATAGATATCACCGATAAACGCAATTGAGAACTAAATGTATCTTGCAAATCATTTTTAAATTCAAAAGCACATGAAGCACCAAAGCATAGTAGCAATGAAAGAAGAGCTTGTCAAGGGCGATCAACACACGG
>JAGPAO010000157.1 GCA_018063805.1 Synergistaceae bacterium
TCTAATGGGTGTGGATTGGAGCGGGATTATCCGGCAAAATGTCAAACCGGCCTTTGTCGATGTCAATATTCGCGCGTTACAGAGGGGGCAGGATTTGGTTTGATGGTACAAAAAGCAAAATCCGATCGGTCCGCTTTGCTGTTTGCCGTTATTGTTCCCGTCAGTTTTTTGCTTGTCTTGGTGCTGCCCGCTTCCCGCGCCCTCTTTTCTTCGGTAACGAGTGCGCACCCGTATATGATAGGCTTTGTGAAGTTTGCCTTTTTGGCGACAACCGGAGAAATTCTCGCCGGAAAAATTGCCACAGGCGTCTTTCGATTCCCCAAAGGAGCCGTCCTAAAGGCCGGAGTATGGGGACTGATCGGCATGATGATTGTGCTGTTATTTCCTGTTTTTGCTTCCGGGATTGTCGCTGTGCAGGCAGGGGGGCTCTTGTTTGGCGGCGGAAATGCCCTGCTTACCGCCGTTCTGATAAGTACCGCCACCAATTGCACCTTTGGTATTTCCATGATGGGCTTTCATCGGATCACGGATGCGATGATTGAGATGCATTGCACCCAAAAACAGGTTTCTGTCATGGGTGCTGTAAAGAGTGTGGACTGGTCGGATTTTATCGGTTTTGTTGTCTGTAAAACAATACCTCTGTTCTGGATTCCGGCTCACTCCGTTACTTTTATGTTGCCCCCGCAATACCGAGTCTTTATGTCCGCATTCTTATCTATTATTCTGGGATTGCTTCTTGCTGTTGCTAAAAGAAAGACCGCCCAAAAGACGGAGGTGTCATGATGACATATAAAATTTTATCCATTAACCCGGGGTCTACTTCCACTAAAATAGCCGTGTATGAGGATGAAACACCCTTATTTGTAACGACTGTGGATCATTCTATAGAAGAATTGGCCCGATTTGAAACGCTGAACGAGCAATTGGAAATGCGCAAGGGGTATGTGTTGAAGGCTCTTGAAGAACACGGGGTAAGGCTTTCGGAGCTCTCCGCGGTTGTGGGCAGGGGCGGGCTGATAGCTCCTCTTAAAGGCGGGGGCTATTTGATCAACAAGGATATGCTGGATGTGCTAAGCTCCGGTCGTGTCAAACCGCATGCATCCAATCTTGGGGCGCCGATTGCATACGCCATCGCAGAGCCGCTCGGGATACCCTCCTATATTTATGATGCCGTGTCTGCGGACGAACTTTGCGACGTTGCACGAATAACCGGACTGCCGGAAATCCTTCGTGAAAGCTTTTGCCACGTGCTCAATTCCAAAGCGACGGCGCGAAAGGTCGCCAAGCAGTTGGGCGGTACCTATCAAGACATGAACTTCATCGTTGCGCATATAGGCGGCGGGATTTCCGTCAGTGCTCATGAGAAGGGGCGCATTATAGACGTGATTACGGATGACGCCGGTCCTTTTTCGCCGGAGCGATCGGGCAGTGTGCCGCTTGGGTATATCATTGATATTTGTTACCACGGCGGTTACACGGAAAAACAGCTGATGGATAAACTCAAAAAAAACAGCGGTATCAAGGGACACTTGGGAACAAATGATTGCCGCGAGGTGGAGCGCCGCATCGCAGACGGAGACGAAAAAGCAAGGTGCGTCTATGAGGCACAGGCGTACCAAATCGCCAAGGGGATTGGGGAAATGGCCCCCCCGCTATGCGGCAAGCTGGATGCCGTTATTTTGACCGGCGGTCTGGCGCATTCGCAATACATCACCACCGAGATCACGCGACGCGTACGCTACCTTGGGCAAGTGATCGTCGTCCCGGGAGAAAACGAAATGGAAGCATTGACGCTGGGTGCTCTGCGCATCTTAAAAGGCGAAGAGCCCTATACGGAGTACGTGCTTTCCAAATAGTTTGATCTGACTAAGTGATACGGGGGCTACCGCATGGGAGGGCGTTGTTTCTGACTCTGAATTAAAAGGAGAAAGAGCAACCCCTCCCTTTTTTCGCGCTCCCACAGAATAAAAGAATCCTATTCAGGAATAATTTGACGAAAAGAAAGCCTCGTGTTAGAAATAATTTGATAGAAATATTCTCGTTTCAAGTGTCAACTCATTTCATCGTTATCGAAAGCATACAGTATCAAGAGCCACTGACATGGTGTTTATGATCAGGCTCTGTAGTGCCATTAAAACAAATAAAGGGGATAGGAACATGGATAAACTGAAGGGCAAAAAACTACTATAATGAGAGTGTTTCGTTGTGTTTTATTTGTGGCGTATGAGTAAAACCAATTATTTTACTGGAAGGTTTTAGTATGGGGGTGAAAGGTGTATCCTCCGATACTTTAACCGATGCCATCGCCAACCACAGGGATACGCCAAGCGGCGCTTTGCTGTTGGGGGTGTGGGATTTTTTGGGGGGCGGAGATGAATGGAGATACGGTTTAAGGAATTTTTAATTTCAGACGACAGGGGAAAAATACAACCGGATACGGTTTGCCGACTGCTGAGCTCTACGTACTGGGCAAAAGACAGACCCAGAGATACCATAGAAAAATCAATCGCCAACTCCATGGTGTTTGGTGTCTATTTGGATGGTGAACAAGTTGGATTTGCCCGCTGCATAACGGATTTTTCCGTTTTTTATTGGCTCGCGGATGTGGTTATTGATGAAGATTACAGAAAAATGGGATTGGGGAAAGCGCTTGTTGAGGCAATAGTGACGCACGAGGCACTGAAGGGCTGTTTGGGCGCTTTAAAAACGGAAGATGCGCACCGGTTATATAATCAATATGGGTTTAAATTGATGACGGACATTTTTATGCAAAAACTCCCCGATCAACCGTGACGCTGGGGAATGCCCGAGCCATTTGACAACGTCTCTCAAGTTTTGTATCCTTTCAGGGAAAATTAGATAGAATCGTTTTAAAAAAATAATCCTAAAAAATAAAAAAACGAAATAATCAATTGCAGAAAAAGCGGAGGATGGCATCTGTTTTACCGCTAAATGTTACATTCAGGAAGAGAGAGATGTTTTATGTCGCAGGAATCCGTAAAAAATCCGCCGCTTCCCAAACCTGAAATTGCACGTATTGAGCAGCGCACCCTTTTTGTTTCTTTAACGGCTGTTCTGGTGTTGGCGGTCGGCAGCATTTTATATGGCTTGATCATTGAATCAGACGTCGTCATTTTAAATGGCGTTCTTTCGCTGATCAGTCTGGTGGGGTCTTCCTTAAACCTTTGGGGGGCAAAATTGGTGACATCCAAGGAGGACAATCGCTTCCAGTTTGGTTACTGGCATATTGAGCCGCTCATTCATTGCTCTAATGCCTTGATGCTCCTGCTCATCTGTATCTATGGCGCCCTCAGCGGAATAGAGCAACTGCGAGGAGGGGGAAACCCTTCCGATCCGGCTCAAATCATCCTCTTCAGCGTGGTCAGTGGTGCCATCTGCGGCGCCGTATGGATTTACGAGGTGGTAAATGCGCGAAGAACCCAGTCGCAGTTTATACGCAATGATTCCAATGAATGGCTGCTGGATTTTTGCCTCAGCATCGGGACTATGCTCGGTTTTATACCGCTGTTCTTTTTGAGCGACCCCCTTCGGCATTTTTAGAGTCTTTACGCGGATGGCGCGATGGTCGTTCTTTTGTCGCTGTTGCTGATGTATTTGCCTATCGGTGTGCTGCGCGAAAATATTCCGGAAGTCCTCTTGATGACCAGCTCCGATGCCGCACTGGTTCAGCGCGTTCGCGATGAAATGAGGCACATTGCTCAGGACTATGCCATCCTCCATTTTACCCACCATATTGCTAAGGTGGGGCAGATGAATTTTTTAGAGGTTAATATCCTGGTTGATCCCGACTGCCCTCTGCAAACTATCGCTATTCAAGATCAATTGCGCGAACGGATATGGAAGGCCTCGGGATTGCCTCTTGATTCCGTCTGGCTTACGGTGAACATTACAGCCGATTCTCGTTGGAGCTGACCATAAGGGAAGAGGTAAAAATGAAGATTTTTCAAAACCCAAATTGTAAAAAAGTAAGGGGTAGCCACATTTTAGATGTCTGTTGCGCTCACTGCAAGTATTTTATCGCTAAGTACCAAAAAGTGGGGGAGAGCAACTTTGTAAAGATGTATAACGATCGGATTATCGAGGGTACCATTGATTTTTCGTTGTACCATGGCGCGCTGTTTTGCCCTAATTGCGGCGAGCGGATCGCGACGCGGTACACAACCCAAATGGATAAAAAGGAAGCATACCGACTTGTTCCGTCGGCTTTTAATAAAAAAAAGGTCTGAAAGGGCATTGAAGCATCTACTCCTTGGAGGCCGAATCTGTTATCATTAACGTTTATCGCCGTGCGCGATGCAGATATTTTTCTGCAGCGTTTGCCGGAATGGAACGGCGTAACGGGAGTTATCCCTGGAATTATTTTTAAGGAGTGTTTGCATGCTTTGTCCAAGGTGTCAGTCGGTTAGTTTTGAAGAGTTTGGAGATGGGCTTGTTCGTTGTGTGCGTTGCAGGGCATTGGTTGCAAAACATGAGGAGAAGCACGTTGCCGAAGAGAAGCATGTTCTTGCAGAGACGCAGGTTACATTGCCGGAAGTGAACTATT
>JAGPAO010000158.1 GCA_018063805.1 Synergistaceae bacterium
GTCCTCGTAGCAACAAGAAGACCTGCCGTAAGAACAGCGGTAACAGGGGCGACCCACATCGTCCGGTAAGAATCCATCAAACTCGTACCCCTGCCGCGATCAGCGTTGTTGGAAGGGTTCCATTCAAGCATGTTCTTTCTCGATAAACTAAGCCGCCAAATCGTTCGTATCACCGCATCCAAACTGAAAAAAGATTCGTAGGGAAGACAGGCAAACGTAAACGCATCCTGCCCCATGCGCTTTACGGCGGAACGCACAGCAACAAGGAGGTGTTGCCCGAAAGTGATGTTACTGTGTTTTTTCAACACATCCAGGGCAGAGGTGATCGCCGAGGGGATCAGCATAATCCCCATCACCGACAGTGTCCAAAACAACGGAGAGGACAGACACAACCACCCTAAGAGCAGCAAGAGCGTCAACGCCGGGGCCATCAAACTGCGCCTGAGATTATCCAGTATCTTCCACCGGGAAAGGAATGAAAGGGGGTTCTTTTCCGATGAACCATCGGGAGCGGGAACGCGGGGCATCACCCATTGAGCAATCTGCCAATCACCGCGAATCCATCGATGGCGTCGGTTCACATCCGCGCTGTAGCTGGAGGGGTACTCCTCGTATAACTGCACGTCGCTTAAGAGTCCCGCCTTTGCGTAACATCCTTCCAACAGGTCATGGCTGAGAATTCGGTTTTCTGGGAAACGCCCCTTCAACGCACTTTCAAAAGCATCCACGTTATAAATGCCCTTGCCGATAAAAGAGCCTTCTCCAAATAAATCTTGATACACATCGGACACCGTACGCGTGTAAGGATCGATTCCCGTCTCGCCGGTCCATAAACGCGCATAGCGCGATCGGCTGCTGCTCGATAAACTCACCGCTATTCGAGGTTGAAGAATAGCGTAGCGCTTATGATTGAGAGGATGCGCCATCGCACCGATAAACTGATTTGCTGACTCCCTCGCAAGTTGCGTGTCCGTATCAAGGGTGATTACATATTTGACTCCGGGTAATACCGCCGTTTTGCCTACGATCAGAGAAAAACAATCGTTTGTGCTCCCTCGTAAAAGCTCGTTGAGCTCCGCAAGCTTGCCTCGTTTTCGCTCATAACCCATCCAGATTCGCTCTTGCGGATTCCATCGGCGCGGGCGGTGGAATAAAAAGAAAGGAGGAATTTTGAGTTCTTGATATTTTTGATTTAACTCCTCTATTCGACACTGAACCAACTGCAACAGCGCTTCGTCCTGCGGGAGATGCTCCTCCTCTGCGTCGCAAAAATCGGTGAGCAGCCCAAAAAGAAGCTGGTTTTCCCGATTCGCCAAAAAGCGAACTTCCAGCCCTCGGATGAGAGCCTCTATATTATGAGCACTCGTCAGCATCGTGGGTACCACAACCAACGTCCGCTGCTCCTCAGGAATACCCTTAGAGAAATCCATGCGCGGCAGCGGTTTCGGTTCGGCAAACAGAGTCACCAACAAGTTCGCCACAGCAATCGCCAATTGGCTCGCACATAAGAACAGCAGAAATCCGAGCAACCCGACAGCCCAGGCGGACATCCCATCGGCATACGCTTTCGCGGATAATCCCCAAGTAAAAACCACGCTCATACCCCAAATTGCCCCTGCGTACATAGGCCATGAGAAACGCTTGCTAACCGCACACAAAATTGTCGCAAAGGATACACGACACCCTGCCAATTGCCGGAGCTGAGGAAGTCCTTCATCGATCAGATAGAAACCGACGTGGGCATCCGGAGAAGCAAGTTCGATTGCCTTCCGTGCCACTTCACTCTCGGTGCAGGAGCTATTCTTCGCTATCTTTTCGATCACATGACGGTAATGGTCACGCGTTGCAAAATCCATCTGATGATAGACACCGGCTGGGTCCTCTCTCAAAATACTCTCGACTAAACTCAAATCCTCTACAAAATCGCGCCAGTTCATCGCGCTTAAAAAACGAAGACTGCCGATACTGTTGCTCATAGAAACTTGATTCATCGTCTGCTGTTGATTCTCCGAATGAACGAGTTGTTCCATCGTCTGACCGTCATCGGACAACTGTTGCCCCACCCAAGTAAGAGGCAGCGCCAAACCGGCTCCCTGCCCCTGTAAGCGGCGCATCAATTCCGCCACAAAGGAACTCACCATAGGCGGATTCGACCGGGCCATGTCGGCGGTTGCGAGAATCAAATTCTTCGGGTCTTTTATGGCTATATTCGTCAGTTTATCGGCCCATAACTCCGCAAGATTGCGATCCTTCCTGCTGAAAACAATCAAAGCCGCAACCCGCCTGAGATTCTCAATCAATGCTAAGCGAAGCATGATGGGAATGGCCCACAGTTCTCCTAATTTCAACGTGGTAACAGAGAGATAGGAAGTCATAAAACGCTTCAGGTTCTCCGGATCCACTCGCCCATCTCCGTGCGAAATCGTCTCAAGAGCAATATCGTAGACGCGCGGAAGCCCCGCAGATGGCCCCGTCTGCAAATAGGGCAATTCCTTACTATACCCCTTCGGCAATTGTACTCTGGCCGTTCTTATCTGTTCTTCAACCAAATGAAAGTTATCGAGCAACCACTCTCCGGCCGGTGTGATACGACGATCCGCATTCACATCTTCCGTCAGTAAGTGGTGGACCTCTAGGAGAAAACGCTCATTTTCATCCAGCCGACCGAGAAGACGATCCCTGGGACGCCCTGATTTCAACTCGTGCATCCCCGCAAGGATTTTACCGTGCTGTTCCATCTGATCGGCGCTTAATAGTTCCGCCCGAAGAGGTTGTTCCGTGCGGGAGGAATCCCGTAACGGGTCATTTCCGCCGAAACGCCCTAATATATTAAAAAGGCTCTCCTGTAATATTTGGGGAATTTTTTTCATTTCAAATCTCCTCCCGGCAAGCAAAAGTACATCGGCACTTCGCTTGCCTCTAAAACTAGCGACCCTAGCAGCGCAATATTTATAAAATGTATTTTTTTTTACAAACTAAATAGATTGAAATTAAATAATAAATATTTTACATTCTACTCTCTAAATGATTTAAACACCAGTATTTTTTGAATTTTCATCCCTATCCTGTTGGCCGCAACCGGGATTTGCACACAAAACGATGTTAAAATACGAGGAGAAAAACTCTCGAGGAGGTACGGTTATGTCCGCAGAAAAGCTGCTCAATAGAATGTTTGATGTCATCGAAAAGGACATCGTTCCGCTCACGGCAAAGGGGGTCGAAATAGGGTGCAAGGTCTTCGGGGCCGCTGTATTGCGCCGAAGCGATCTCTCCCTTGTGCTTTCCGCGACCAACCATGAGGCGATGTCGCCGCTGTGGCACGGAGAGGTCTATACGATCAAGCAATTTTTCGAAATGCAGGGTCACCCGGATCCCGCAGACTGCATTTTTATATCGACGCATCAGCCCTGCTGCATGTGCACTTCCGCGCTCGCATGGTCCGGTTTTAAGGAAATTTACTACCTGTTTGGTTACGAACAGACAGGGGCGGACTTCAACATCCCGCACGATCAAAAAATGATCCGCGATGTCTTCGGCTGCACCGAACCCAACCCCAAGAACAGCTATTTTGAATGGACGGCTATCAGTAAAATGATCGAACAGCTTGAGGATCCCGCCCCCGCGCGCATGCGATACGAGCAGATCCGCGCCACTTACGCCAAACTTTCGGCGATATATCAGGCAGGGGAAAAGAAGATGATTTTAAAATAAAATTAAAAAGCAAGCTCGCTCTAACCTATCACGGATGAGCGAGCTTGCAATGAATACAAAAACTACTCCGTCACTCCGGATTCGAGGATAGAAAAAGCCGCGCGCTCGCAATTAATTTCAGCCAGCGCACCGTAGGGCAGACAGATCATGGGTTCGGTGTGCCCAAAATTCACGTTGTAAAGCACCGGCGTATCCAAACCCAGCTCCCCCTTTAAGACTTTGAAAATAGCCGTTTTATACTCTTCATAATACTTATGGTGGCATGGCTTGCCCCACAGAATGCCCTTTACTTTTTGTAAAATCCCCTGCGCTCCGTAGTTACGCAGGCAGCGTTCCACATGGACAGGGTCCGGCATATCCTCTGAAGTCTCAAGAAAGAGAATGGCATCGTCAAAATAACGGGGATTCCACAAATCCGTCCCCTTCATAAACTCCAGAACTTCAATGCATCCCCCCACAAGCCGCCCGCAGACATTCCCCGAGCCCTGCAGCAGCTCGTAGCCGCTATTTCTCTCCATTTTTTTAGCGATCCCCTGATTGCTTTGCAGCCACTCTATCCTCTCGCTCGTCCAAACATCCGAGGGCGCGACCTGCCCAATAGGCTGACTATCGAATAGATTTTTTTGAACCCATTTTTTGGTGTAATCAAACACCTGAATATTTTCCGCAAATTCAGCGAGAATCGATGGGCCGTAAAAACTCGACAGCCCGCCCTTTAAACACATAAAATGAGCGACCGTCGTATCCGAGTACCCCAGAAAAACCTTGGGGTTGTTTTTGATCACATCAAAATCAATATAAAGCAGCAAACGAATGCCCACCTGACCGCCCATACAGGTAAAA
>JAGPAO010000040.1 GCA_018063805.1 Synergistaceae bacterium
AAGTTTTAACGCTCAATGACTTGGTATCCAGTGATAACGTTTATTTTGCAGCCACAGGGGTGACGGATGGAGATTGGCTCAAAGGGGTCAAATACCTCGGAGACCATATTGAGACATCCTCACTTGTCATGAGGTCAAAAAGCGGAACAATTCGCTACGTTGATGCAATCCACCATCTTAAAAAATTAGAAACGTTCAGCGGCGGCGGCTACGGCCCGTCCGTATAAGTCGGAAGAAGGAAACAACAAAGGGCGCGAAGATTTTTCCCCTTCGCGCCCTTTTTAATTGCACTTTTTATTTCGTTTTCCAGCGAGTTCCTTGTGCCGTATCCTCCAGAATAATACCTTGTTCCAGAAGTTGGTCGCGAATCTCATCCGAACGTTTAAAATTCTTGGATTTTCTTGCCGCATCGCGCTCGTCAATGAGGGCTTGGATATCATCGCTTCCCTTCCCCTGATCCGCTGAATGCACTCCGAAAATCCCTAATATATCCTCAACCGTATCAAGAAAGCTTTTGACTTCAAGGAGCAGCTCGCGGTCAATCGGTTCATTTTTTGAAAGAGAGCTGTTGACGGCTCGAACCAGTTCAAAAATATAGCCGATAGCTCCGGCGGTGTTGAAGTCATCATCCATCGATTGATAAAAACCATCCCTGGCCTGTTCAAACTCCTTACGCAAAGTCTCATCCGAAGTGGGGGCACTGTCCCTCTTCTCAAGGGCAAAAGTGAGCTCCAACAAGCCATTTGCCAGCCGTTCGGATGCATTTTTTGCCTGCTCCAACCCCTCCATGGAGAAGTTCAGCGGAGAGCGGTAGTGAGCGGAGAGCATGAAGAAACGGATGGCAAGAGGCGGAAATTGTTTTCGTGCCTCTCTTGCGGTTAAAAAATTGCCCAGAGATTTTGACATTTTTTCTTTGTCGATCATCAAGTATCCGTTATGGATCCAGAACGTCGCAAACTGTTTTCCGGAAGCGGCCTCCGATTGGGCAATTTCATTTTCGTGGTGGGGGAAAATAAGGTCGCACCCTCCGCTGTGGATATCGATACTTTCCCCAAGATAACGAGTCGACATCGCGCTGCATTCGATGTGCCATCCGGGGCGTCCCGGTCCCCAAGGGCTTTCCCATGCGGGTTCCCCTGGTTTTTGCCCCTTCCAGAGGGCGAAATCAAGGGGGTGATGTTTTGTTTCATCAACCTCAACGCGTGCTCCGGAGCGCAGTTCCTCAAGGCTTTGTCCCGATAATTTCCCGTAATCCTTAAAGGATTCGATGCTGAAATAAACATCTCTGCCAACGATGTAGGCATGTCCCTTTTTCAAGAGCTTTTCCACAAATTCAATGATAAAGGGGATCTCGTGCGTTGCCCGCGGGTAGAAATCCGCTCGGCGGATTCCCAGCGCGTCCGCATCCTCAAAGTAGGCTTGGATAAATTTCTCCGCCAGAGCATCGACTGTAATCCCCATTTCTTCCGCTCTGCGGATCATCTTGTCATCGATATCCGTAAAATTCTGGACATATGTTACCTGATACCCAATATGAGACAGATAGCGTCTTAAAACATCGAATACGATAAAAGGGCGTGCGTTTCCAATATGAAAGTAATCGTAGACGGTGGGTCCGCAGCTGTAATAAAGCACCCGTCCCGGTGTCAGCGGTTTAAAGAGTTC
This sequence comes from Synergistaceae bacterium, assembly GCA_018063805.1. Taxonomy (GTDB): domain Bacteria; phylum Synergistota; class Synergistia; order Synergistales; family Synergistaceae; genus JAGPAO01. The sequence goes on from JAGPAO010000040.1 coordinate 1,666, forward strand.
TTTCTCTCGCGTTAAATCGTTATACAAATGAAGTACCAAAACAAAAAGCACCTCCGCGCAATGATTGCAGTAAATTTTATGGTATCCTATAACAATTATACATGGAATGGCAACAGCTAAAAGTATGATTCGGCAACGATGAGGATGATTTTCTTGGAACGAGATAAATTATTAGAGCATGTTCGACGTTTTCCCGATCGCCCCGGTGTGTATTTGATGCACGATTCTAACGGGGGCATCCTGTATGTAGGGAAGGCGAAATCTTTAAAAAAACGGGTCTCTTCGTATTTCAGGCACGTTAACTTTGCCTCTCCGCGCCTTCGGAAACTGGTCTCCGAAATCACCGATATTTCCACCATTCGCACGGAAACAGAGGTAGAGGCGTTGATTTTGGAATCGAAGCTTATTAAGCTTTATCAGCCTTTTTTTAATGTGGAACTGAAAATGGGGGATCGGTACCCCTATCTGCGTATCACACACGAAAAATTCCCCCGTATTGTCATCACGCGTCATCGCCTCGAGGATGGCTCCATTTACTTAGGTCCCTATACAAGGGTGAGTGACTTGCGGGAGCTTTTGCGGCTTATCGAACGCTACTTTCCCTTGAGAACGTGCTCTGCACCGATGGATCATCCGCCGACGCGAAAACGTCCCTGTATGCAATACGCGCTGGGGCGTTGCATGGCTCCCTGCACGGAGGAATGCACACAGGCGGAGTATCGCGATCGTGTGACAGATGTGCTTTTGTTGCTCCAAGGAAAGGGTTTGGATCTTGTGGAACGACTCCGAAAGCGAATGGATGGGGCGGCAAACGAGTTGCGTTTTGAGGATGCGGCTCATATTCGTGATACGATTAAATCGCTTTGGCGTGTCAGCCGTCATCGGCAAACAACCCCCTCTCTTCCCGGTGTGGGGGAGGATCTGTGGGGGCCTTTGACAAAACTGCAGGAATTGTTGCAGCTTCCGACGGTTCCGTGGCGTATTGATGGTTTTGATATTTCGCATACAGCGGGGCGTCAGACAGTGGGAGTTGTCATTGTTTTTGAGCAGGGGGTTGCGAATCCGTCTCTTTATCGCCGTTTTAATATTCGCGATGTGGAGGGGATTGATGACTTTAGATCCATGAAAGAGACGATTCTCAGACGTTATAAAAGAAGCTTAGAGGGACAAGATCCTTTGCCGCAACTGATTTTGGTCGATGGCGGCCCCATACAGCTGGAATTTGCACAGGAAGCTTTACGGGAGCTGTCCCTCTCCATACCGATCATAGCCCTTGCCGAGCGGTTTGAAGAGGTTTATATCCCTAACCAAAAAAGGCCACTTTTGCTGGATGCTTCCGACACCTCGCTTCGGTTACTCCAACGTATACGGGATGAATCCCATCGTTTTGCCATCACCTCCCATCGAAAGTGGAGAGGGGCGAGTTATAAACAAAGCCGTCTTGAAGAGGTGCCCGGCATCGGCAGAAATAAAGCAACTTTACTCTTGTCCCGTTTTGGGAGTTTGCGTAATATAGAGGCACTTGAGCGTGATGAACTGGCTAAAGTTCCCGGAATCGGCTCGGCGTTAGCGAGCCGTATTCTCGAAAAACTGAAGGAGGAAAGCATTTGAACCTGCAATTGCAACAAAAACAGCAAGACGAGTATTTTATGAGAATGGCTCTAAGCCTGGCTATGCGAGGGACGGGGTGTGTGGCTCCCAATCCGAAAGTGGGCTGTGTGATCGTCCAAAATGATAAATCTGTCGGTTGGGGGTACCACAGGCGATTTGGTGCTCCTCATGCCGAGATAGAGGCCTTGAAAATGGCGAAGGAAGCCGCCCGTGGAGGCACCGTTTATGTGAACTTAGAACCGTGCTGCCACCATGGGAAGACGCCTCCTTGCACCGCGGATCTCATCCAAGCGGGTGTCAGTCGGGTCGTCGTCGGAATGGTTGATCCCAATCCGAAAGTATCCGGGCATGGCATTGCACAGTTGCGGGATGCGGGGATAGAGGTTTGCGAGGGGGTTCTTGAGAGCGATTGCCGCTGGATCAATCGCGGTTTTGTGCGGAGTATGACCTTGAATCGCCCTTGGATTACGGTCAAGGCGGCTATCTCCGTGGATGGAGACGTTGCATTGTCGAATGGAGAGAGCAAATGGATCAGTGCCCCGCTTTCCAGACAGAAAGCGCATTTGTTGCGGGCGGAAAATGATGCTATCCTGGTGGGGATCGGAACGATACTTTCTGATGATCCCGAGTTGACGGTGCGGTACACAGGCGGGCGCTCTCCTCTGCGCGTGGTTTTGGACAGCCAATTGAGAACGCCTGCGGAAGCCAATGTGCTCAAGCAGCCCGGCGGGTGTGTCCTCGTCACGGGGAACAAGGTAGATTCGGATCGCGTGAATCAGTTGACATCCCGCGGCGTTCACTTTATCAACCAAGAACGCTCCGGGGATGAAGCGTTGGATTTGGGCGGTGTGTTGAAGCAGCTGTGCTCTCATGGGGTCAATCAGTTGATGGTTGAGGGAGGGGCTCACGTTATTTCCTCTTTTCTGTCTGCGGGTTTTGTGGATGAATTTTCTTTGTTTATTGCTCCTAAATTATTGGGAAAAGGGATCCAACTCTGCGAGAAGTTTAGTATTAACCACATGGAGGAAGCGATTCGCATGAAGGATGTAAAATTACGTCAGCTGGGCGATGATCTCTGGTTTGAGGGGATTCCCCTATGTTCACCGGACTTGTAGAGGCAATAGGAGAAATAAAGGCAATAGGCGGGGGCAAGGATATCAAGGAGATTGAAATCCTTGCTCCTACCATCGCCCCCCGCGTTCGAGCGGGGGAATCCGTATGTGTTGCCGGAGCTTGCTTGACGGTTACCTCCTTTGGTGATTCTGTTTTTCGTGCGCAAATCATGCAGGAAACGCTGAACAAAACGAAATTCGGCCTTCTTCAAACCGGTTCTCGTGTCAATTTGGAGCGGGCTTTGCCTTTGAACGGGCGTCTGGATGGTCACTTGGTTTCCGGGCATGTGGATGAAATGGGGATTGTAAAGAAAATAGCGCGTCACGGAGTGACGACGGAAATCACGATTCACTGCAGCCCGCAGCTTTTAATGGGTATCGCGCCGAAAGGTTCCATTACAGTGGATGGAGTCAGTTTGACCGTTATTGAAGCGGGTGATGAGAATTTTTCCATCGGGTTGATCCCTACAACCCTCGCGGAAACAACGCTCGGCGATCTTTCCGAGGGAAGCAGAGTCAACTTAGAAATGGATACGATTGCCCGCTATGTCCTGCGTTTTTTTAATAATAATAAAACGGAGATGAAATCAAAGCTGAATTGGGATAAACTAGCTGAGTATGGTTGGAACTAGGAGGGGTAATTTTGAGTGAATCAATGGAAAATCAGAGGCTTAATTCTATAGATGAGGCGATTGCAGAAATCGCATCGGGGCGAATGATCATTGTTGTGGACGATGCGCAGCGTGAAAACGAGGGCGACTTGCTCATGGCAGCGGAGTTGTGCACCCATGAGCAGATGAATTTCTTTGTGAAGGAAGCGCGTGGTTTGGTCTGTGCCCCCATTGACACAAAGCAGGCGCGTCGTTTGGGGTTGGATCTGATGGTGGAACACAACACGGATCCCCATGGAACGGCGTTTACGGTCTCTGTGGATGCTTTGAAAGATTCAACGACAGGAATATCGGCACATGAGCGAGCGGCGACGGTTAATTTACTGGCCGATGTTCATGCTAAGCCGGAGGATTTCCGTCGTCCCGGACATATTTTCCCCTTAGTAGCTCGCGAGGGGGGCGTTTTAAAGAGAGCTGGCCATACGGAAGCAGCCGTCGATCTTGCCCGCCTTGCAGGCTTGCGTCCCGCAGGTGTCATCTGTGAGATAATGAATGATGACGGTTCGATGGCGAGACTGCCGGATCTGATGCGTTTTGCACAAAAACATCAGCTGAAAATTATTTCCGTTGCCGATTTGATTCGGTTTCGATTGATGCGCGAACATCTTGTCACCCGAGAAGCAGAGGTCAATCTTCCCACGGAGTTTGGTGATTTCCGTGTGATTGCCTATAAATTTGCACGCGACACCAACCCGGAAACGGTTCATTTGGCTCTGATAAAGGGAGATATCTCCGGCATGGAGGATGTTCTTGTTCGCGTTCATTCGGAGTGTTTGACGGGGGATCTGCTGGGGTCTCTTCGCTGTGATTGCGGTCCGCAGCTGCACAAAGCTCTTGAAATGATCGAAAAAGAGGGACGGGGCGTTCTCCTCTATATCCGTCAAGAGGGCAGAGGCATCGGTCTTGTGGCAAAATTAAAAGCGTATGAGCTGCAAGATAAGGGTATGGATACCGTGGAGGCTAATGTTGCTCTCGGTTTTGCGCCTGATCTCAGGGACTATGGGGTGGGTGCGCAAATTCTTGCGGATCTTGGGCTTCATCGTTTTCGCTTGCTCACCAATAACCCGGGGAAAATCGTCGGTTTGGAAGGGTACGGACTAGAGGTTGCCGAGCGCGTCCCTCTTGAGATTGAGTCAAACCCGCACAATGAGAGATACCTTAAGACAAAATGCAGTAAAATGGGGCATGTACTGCACTTGCAGTGATTTTATTTCTTGGAGGATTGTCAGATGAGAGTGTTTAATGGAAAGTTAGTGGGGACGGGGTTACGTTTTGCAGTGGTGGCATCTCGATTCAATGAGCTTATTTCGAATAAACTGGTTGAGGGGGCAAAGGATGTCCTGATTCGTCATGATGTCCAACATCAGGCCATTGATGTGTGCTGGGTTCCGGGGGCATGGGAACTACCCTTGATTGCAAAGGAGTTTGCTCTGACAGGACGTTACGATGGAGTGATCGCGCTTGGGGCGGTTATTCAAGGGGATACCCCGCACTTTGATTATGTGTGTGCGGAGATGTCTAAAGGGTTGGCGCATGCTGGTTTTGAACAGAGAATTCCGGTGACGTTTGGGGTACTGACCTGCAACAACTTGGAACAGGCTCTGTTGAGAGCGGGAAGCAAGGCCGGCAATAAGGGAGCCGATGCCGCCATGGCTGCGCTCGAGATGGCCAATCTTCTTAAAGAAATACGCACTCCGGAGGTTCACTGAAATGTTAGATTCCAAATGGATTCGAGAACATATTGATGACGTCCGCACTTTTTTATCCGACCGCAGGTATGATTTCCCGCTGGATTCACTGATTTCGCTTGAATCGAGACGCAGAGAAATTCTAAATGAAGTTGAAGAACTAAAGGCCAAGCGCAATGAGGGTTCGCGTGCCGTGGCCCAACTTAAAAAATCAGGGTCTGATGCCGATTCTTTGATGGAGGAAATGCGCCTGCTCGGAGAACGCGTCAAGCAGATGGATGATGAGTTGGCAGCTACGGAGAGTCAATTTGAGGAGCTTTTGCTGGGAATACCCAACCGACCGCACACAAGCGTTCCCGTTGGCCCGGATGAAACGGCAAATGTTGAAGTCCGGCGTTGGGGAACCCCACGTACTTTCTCCTTTGCACCTAAACCGCACTGGGAATTGGGAGAGCAGCTGGATATCCTTGATTTTGAGCGGGGCGTTCGTTTGGCTGAGAGCCGCTTTACCGTGTTGAAGGGAATGGGTGCTCGTCTGGCTCGTGCTCTTATTAACTTTATGCTCGATCTCCATACACAGGAGCATGGATATTGTGAGATATCGCCTCCCATTTTGGTGAATTCGGCCACCATGCAGGGGACGGGACAGTTGCCTAAATTTGCCGAGGATTTGTATCGCTGTCTTTCCGATGACCTATGGCTCATCCCCACCGCAGAGGTGCCCGTCACGAATTTGCATGCGGGGGAGATATTAACAGAGGAACAACTCCCTATTTACTACGTGGCCTATACCCCCTGTTTCCGCAGAGAGGCCGGCTCCTATGGCAGAGATATGCGCGGTATGTTGCGTCAGCATCAGTTCGATAAGGTCGAATTGGTAAAACTTTCCACACCGGAAAATAGTTACGAGGAATTGGATCGTTTGCTTGCGGCCGCATCAAAAGTTTTGGAGCTGTTGGAGCTCCCTTTCAGAGTCATTACGCTGTGCACAGGGGATATGGGCTTTGCAGCAAGTAAGACGTATGATATTGAGGTTTGGCTGCCCTCTCAGGATTGTTACCGTGAAATAAGCTCCTGCAGTAACTGTGAGGATTTTCAGGCTCGCCGCATGGGGACGCGCTATCGCCCTGCCGCAGGCGGAAAGCCTCGTTTTGTGCATACGATGAACGGATCCGGAATTGCAGTGGGGCGTTGCTTGATTGCCTTACTTGAGAACAACCAGCAAGAAGATGGTTCTATTACGATTCCGAAAGCATTGCGCCCCTATCTTGGTGGGATGGAGAAAATCGGTTAGGTGTTCGCGAGCTTGGTGGGGGTGTGCCCGTGTCGTTGAATTATGAATTTATAAAGATGTTGATGGTTATCCTCTCTGTGTCGGGTGCTTGTTTGTTTATACAGCATTTTTTCCGGAGAGATTTGGAGAGGGATCAGTATTACTATTTAAAGGACATATCTCTTATCGCTGCATGGGCGATCTGCGGTATTTGGACTCAGAGCCCCATGGTGAAGCTGACCATTACGGCAGGGGTTCTTGCCGCTCTCGTTGGTTTTTGCCAAAAAGTGATGAAACGATGGGAATTACGCTTTGCGTATCTCCTAATCGGGCTTGCGCTATCTCTTTCCGGGCCGAGAATTGCCTTTTTAGGTCTTCCCCATGGGGAATTCTTCTATTTGTCGTTTTTCCCTTCCGTTGTCATCAGCACTTTTTGGATAGGTTTTTTCCCTATTCTGTTGCAAGAGCTGGATGAAATTCCGGGAATGGGAGGGGTATTGCTCATTGTCAGCTGGGTCTTACTTGTTTTGGTGACGGTTTTATCTGCTAAAGGGCAATCAGATGCGCTCTTAATGGCAATCGCCGGTTTGGTCTTGCTGCTTGTTTTTTGGAGTCGTCATATGAACAGCTACAGACGTTTGGGAGCCCCCCTCGCTGCCCTATGGGGAACGTTATTGGCGGGAACCTCTATGCTTGGAGTCAGTAAGGGGATCGCGTTTTCCACAGTGATGTTTTTGCCCTTGGGCTTTTTTGCCCTTCCCATACTGGAAACGTCCGTCAGCGTGTTGAGTGCCGCTTTTTTCCCGAAACCTCTGGGAAACATGCTCTTGTATCGCAGACTCGTTAACAAGGGAGTCGATCACCCGACAGCTGTTTATATTGTTGTTGCCACTTGCGGTCTTATTGGTGGATTGATTGCGCTTTTGCAGCTGACGAATGGGGGATTAACCCCTCTGATAGCTCTGTCTTTCTTTCTGGCCGTTGCCCTGTTTTTTATATGTAAATCGCAACAGCATCCCATGGATAGCAGCGTTCGGCGGCCCGTCTTGTGGGGAGTTCCCGTTGATAACGTCTCTTTGAACTATGCGCTCAGTCGTGTAAACGGTTGGATTGCTCACTCCAATAAAGCGGAGTTTATTGTCACACCTGATGCTCTGGCTCTTCTGCTTAGCCGCAAGGATGAAAAGTATAAAAAAATAATAAACGCAGCTGGGCTCATTCTTCCGGATGGAACCGGACTGATTTGGGCCTTGCGTTTTCTAGGTACTCCGGTGCAATCACGCCTTCCTGGAGTTGAGTTTATGGAACATCTTTGCAAACAGGCTGCAGGCGAGGGATATCCCGTTTATTTTTTGGGCGGAAAACCGGGGATTGCTGAAAAGGCCGCCGTAAAATTAACGAAAAAATACCCGGGGCTAAAAGTGGTTGGTTTTCACGATGGCTATTTTGGTAAGGATAAAGAAAATGATATCATTGCTGAAATAAAAAACACTCAAGCTCGATTGCTTTTTGTCGGTTTTGGCGTTCCAAGGCAAGAGTACTGGCTTTATGATACTCTTCCCAAGATAGGAAATGTCATTGGGATGGGGGTTGGCGGCAGTATGGATGTTTTATCCGGTGAATTACGCCGCGCACCTTCTTTATGGCAGCGTTGCGGGATGGAGTGGTTCTATCGCTTAATCCAAGAACCGTGGAGATGGCGGCGAGCGGCGAAACTTCCTGTTTTTGTTTTTTTAGTTTTGATGACGCGTTTGGGTATCATAAAAAAAAGAGGGTAACGCAATAAGCGCTTTTACTGTATTTTATTTAATCTTTATTAGCTAGAATCAGTAGTTATATTTAAAAGGGGGACGTTTGCAATGAAAATGGATAAATTACTTAAACAAGCTCAGCGGATGCAAGCTCAAATGGCCGTCATGCAGGAGGAATTGGCTACGGAATTTGTAGAAGGAATGTCCGGCGGCGGTATGGTGAAGGCAAAGGCCAACGGTCATGGTGATATTATTTCTATCTCAATTGCCAAAGAAGTGGTGGACCCTGCGGACGTAGAAATGCTTGAAGATTTGGTTTTGGCTGCTGTTAAAGAAGCGATTCGCTTGGGGCGCGAACACGCAAATGAGCGTGTAAACTCCATAACCGGAGGCATGAGCTTGCCGGGAATGTTCTGAGAACCGAGACGACATGGCACTTCCGGGACCTGTTGAACACCTGATTGCATTGTGGAGCAAATTCCCGGGCATCGGGGCAAAAACAGCGAGGCGACTTGTCTTTTTCATGCTTCAACAGCGGAGAGAATGGGTGCAGGAGATGGCCCAATCCCTCCTGTTGTTGCATGAAAAAGTGGGTGCTTGCTCTGAGTGCGGCAGTTTGACAGATATAGATCCCTGTCACGTGTGCCGAAATGAGTTGAGAGACAAAAAAATGCTCTGTGTCGTAGAGTCCCAGGAAGATTGTGTTGCTATGGAGCAATCAGGCGTTTATAACGGTCTTTACCATGTCTTGGGAGGGCGGTTTTCCCCTCTTGACGATGAAGTGATCCCCCCCGCAAGCCTCAAGAAACTGGAGCAAAGAGTTCAAGAACTTGGATCAGAGGAGATTGTTTTGGCAATGAACCCCAGAATTGAAGGGGATCTCACGGCTTATGCGGTGAATGAGGTTCTGAAGGATTCTTCTGTGCGTATTACGCGTCTCTCTTACGGTCTTCCTGTTGGCGGCAGCATTGGTTTTGCTGATAGAGTGACGTTGCATGTTGCTCTGGAATCAAGAAAAGAATTGGATTTGGGGGACTGAAATAAAAATCATCTTAACTATGGAAAGGAGTGAATGCATTGGCTGAATCTGGGACAGTCTCCATTACAAAAGCAGTATTGCGGTCTATTCTGGTTCTTATCGGTGCTGTTTCCGGCTATCAAATTTTTATCTTTACAACCCGATTAGACTGGTTTTCAGAGAGAGTAGGCGGACATCCCTTTATTTGGGGTGCTCTTTGTGTGTTTTTGTTCACGGCAATTGGCTTTATAATGGCACCGTTGGTGCATTGGGGACTATTACGATTCGGATCTTTCATTGAACGCCGACTGCAAAGTGTCAGTTATCAGGATTTGGTCGTCATCACCTTGGGGCTTTTTCTGGGCCTTTTACTCGCTAATCTTCTGTCTATTCCCTTCTACGCCATTCCGGGAGTTCGTTTCTATGTCTCTATATTTTTGAATATTGTTTTTGTATACCTCATGATTTACGTTTTTATGAAGCGAAGAAACGGTATATGGCTCATTTTGCTTAATATTATTAATGTGAGGGATAGATTCCCCAAGAGAAAAAAAACGAACGCTCAAACCCCGTCTGCGTCAGATGATTTCAATGATGATGTTTTTACGGATGAATTGGTCTCCACACCCAAAATATTGGATACAAGCGCTCTCATTGATGGGAGGATTTTGGAGGTGGCACAAGCCGGTTTCCTTGAGGGAACGGTCGTTTTGCCTCGTTTTGTGCTTGCGGAACTGCAGGGTGTTGCAGATTCTTCCGATCCAATCCGCCGATCAAGAGGAAGGCGAGGGCTTTCCGTTGTCACCGATCTTCAAAAACTTAAAACGATGCGGGTTGAAATCCCGGAGACGACGTTAAAAGAGTTGGAACGGGAAAAAGTAGACGAAGCGCTGGTGGTGCTTGGCAGACGGTTGAACGGCAAAATCCTGACGACCGATTATAATTTAAACCAAATTGCACGTATTGAGGGCGTGGATGTGCTGAATGTCAATGACCTTTCCAATGCACTCAAACCGATGTTTCTTCCCGGTGAAATTGTGAATGTTGAAGTGACGCGATCGGGAAAGGAAGCGCATCAGGGGATTGCTTATCTCGATGATGGAACGATGTTGGTCGTTGAGGACGGGGAGCGCAGTATCGGGAAGAAGGTCTTGGTCACCGTGACCTCGATGTTGCAGACAGCTGCAGGGCGAATGGTCTTTGGCAGAATAAAGAAGGATTGATGATGGCGACCTTTTCTTTTCTTCTCATGGCAGCCGGTAAGGGATCTCGTATGGGAGGTGTACCCAAGCAATTTCGCTTTCTTGCGGGGGTGCCTGTGTGGCTGTGGAGTGTCCGCATTGCAGAGTTGTTGTACCATAAAAAAATGATTTCCGAGTTGATTATCGTGACATCCTCTGATGTTACTCCGGAAATGCCCCAATCCGTTCGCGTGCCCTTTTGTTTCGTGGAGGGAGGGGACTTGCGTGCCGAGTCCGTGCGCAATGGTTTGACTCGTTGTTCGGGAGATTTTGTGTTGATTCATGATGCGGCGCGCCCCTTTTTGGAGGAGACACTCTGCTTGGAGCTGATGGATGCAGCACAAAAAACAGGGGCTGCTCTTCCTGTGTTGCCCTCAGTGGATTCTTTAAAAAGGATAACGGAAAAATCCAACATGCAAAACGTGTCCAGAGACGAGATCTTTCGCGCGCAAACCCCGCAGCTTTTTTGTGTGAAAGAGCTGCAAGAAGCGATGGAGAAGTATGGATTAAGCGCTACGGATGAGGCCGAATGCTGGATCGCGGCGGGAAAAAAGATCGCTCCCGTTTCGGGAAGTCCGAGAAATTTTAAAATAACAACGGATTTTGATTGGGATATTGCTAAGGCCTTGGTACAATCACCTGTGGCAATCCGAGTGGGGCATGGTTTTGATGTCCATCCGCTGTGTCCCGGCCGCCCTCTTATTCTCGGGGGCGTGAACGTTGAATCTGATCTCGGGCTGGATGGGCATTCGGATGCCGATATCATTTGCCATACCATTGCGGATGCCCTTTTGGGAGCGGCAGGGGAGCCGGATATCGGAACTCTTTTTCCCGCTTCGGACGAGCAATATAAAAACGCAGACAGCACAAAACTGTTGACCGAAAGCATCAAAAGAATTGCTTTGCGCGGGATGCAAATCGTTTGGATAGATGTGACGTTACAGGCACAAGTGCCGAGGCTGGGAGGGATTTTACCTCTAATCAAGCAAGAATTAGCGGCGATTTTTCGGCGTGCGGGGGTTGCCCCAAATCTTAACTTGAAGGTAAAATCAGGGGAATATGTAGGCAGTGTCGGGAGAGGAGAGTGTATCGTTTGTCATGCTGTAGCGACTCTTTCTGGATCACAAGAGATGGAATTTCCTTGCCTAAGCGGATAGTTTTTGCCGCTCTATTTCTTTTTATTATGCTGCCGTTTGTTTTCACTGAGCGAGCAGAAGCAGCCCACGCAACGGTTGAAGCCGAGGGAACTTCTGTGGTGTGGAAAATAGGGGGAGTCAGCATTTGGCGATTTCCTATCGCGTATGAGGATCAAGTTGTAAAGGCTGCCGGAGCGTTTAATGAACAGCACAAAGCCGGTTTTAGAATACAGGATCTGAAAGTGTCGAAAATTAATAAGCAATGGGTCCTTTGCATAAAAAACACGCAATTGCTCACTGCGCTTCCGGAGCATGCGGGTCCCATTCGTTTTGCGCCGCACGTGATGTCGCTTGTATGGCTTTCACGCGTGTATGAATCCATGGGGGAGCTACACGCAGATTCTCTCTCTCAAAAATACCACCTAAGAGGTGCCTATACCGCGTCAGGGACTGTCTCCTGGTATGGCGGGGCAAACATGTTCGGACGTAAGTTTGCAAATGGGGAGCGATTTGAGGAAACACATCTAACCGCGGCTGCACAATCACTTCCCTTTGGAACCCTTGTGCGTGTCACGACAAAAGATACGGGACGGTCGGTGGTTGTTCGCATTACAGATCGTTTTCGTGAGCATAAAAACAGAGTGTTGGATTTATCCAGGGCAGCTGCAGAAATTCTTGGTATAAAAAATAAGGGGCTTGCGAGTGTGAAGGTCGAAGTTCTTGGGAAAGTGGGAAAAATAGGTGGATATTAACGGCACGTGCCGGACTCGGTTTGCGCCGTCCCCCACGGGTGTACTGCACATAGGCGGTGCACGGACAGCGCTTTTTAACTGGCTCTGGGCGAAGCATAGCGGTGGAAAGTTTTTTTTGCGATTCGAAGATACAGATCGGGAGCGCTCATCCGATGCATATAAGGAAGAGATAAAAAAAGATTTATCGTGGCTTGGGTTGCAGTGGGATGAACCGATTATCTCCCAAAGCGATCGTTTGGAACGATATGATGAAATAAGGGATCAGCTGATTCTTTCGAACAGTATCTACCCCTGTTTTTGTTCTCAATCAGAAGCAGTGAAAGCTGTTTCTCATGAGCGATGCGCTTGTTTTTCACTGGATCAACAGCACAGACAGGAGCAAATCCAGGCAGGCAAAGCCCATTGTTGGCGGTTTATCGTGAACAGTAAAGAAGCGACTTCTT
>JAGPAO010000159.1 GCA_018063805.1 Synergistaceae bacterium
GGCATACAGCAACCCTAAAACATGTTTGCAGGGTATCTGCCGGCTGGGGCACGTGCACCGAAAAACGGGGGAGCTTTCGTCGATGAAATCAACGGAGCAAACGTATGGCGTGCTCCCGCTTCCCGCGCATTTTCCCCCTAAGAAAGTCCCTTCGGCATCCGCAATCAGCTCCGAAAAAGAGTTCTTCCGCACGAGACTCGCCGCGTTTTTGACTGCCGCATCGTTGATCGCGATAGAAGAAATAAATTCCATTGAGACATTCATGAGATAATCTCCTTATGAATAGTTTTGTATTGTTTTTTTATGGTTGAAGCAAAGGTATCATCTTGTAAATGCCCGCAATAGCTTTGTGTTGAGCGTGCTCGCAAATTATATCACACAGAAACGATCCCCTGTTTTTTTATCATTCACGTCGGTAATCTGGAATTTGAATTGTATGCTAAAGCAGGGCGCGGCATTATAATGACATCAAATGATCTTTTAAATGGGGGATAAAAGACGATGTCAATGCACCAAATGGAGGCTTTTATTGAAGAAGCGGTTAGGGTGACCGCAAATTCCGGTTTGCCTGTAGAAATAACAAGAAGCATGATATTCACATTATTTGAAATAGAGTCCTATGGGGATTGCGGCTTTACCAACCTTCGCACAATAAACGAAATGGTTCAGTGTCAATACACCTCTTTGTTTGATGCAGTGGAAATGTATGACTATAAAGACCATCCCGAATACTATGAAGACGATGATTACGCAGGCCCCGACGGTGTCTATTATGATCGGGAGCAAAAGAAGTACTGCGTCGACAGCGGCTCTAACGCGTGGGCAATCATGGTCCAAAACGGAACGATTACAGGCAGTGCAGCAGAGCCGATAGAGCTGATGCGCTTTGTAAAAGTGTTTAAAGTCCTCAATATTTTGATGGAAGAGATGGATCCCTACACGAAAGATGGTTTTCATTGCGCTGTTTTATTATCCGGGGCTTTTGAGGATATGACGGATGAAGAATCTCTGGAAATATTGGGAAAGACGAAGGAGGGTTTTGAGGACTTTTTAGAAAACGGGGGCGAGGAGGAGCAAGAACCGGAAGCGGCACATTCCCAAGCGAAGGTGTACGATTTTTGGGGGTCTCAGGTTTCCTTTGTACCGGATTATAAAGTTGATGAAGAAGCACATTTTGTCCTCAGCGGTTTCAAGTCTGCGGAAGGCGTAAAGGTAAATATATTTGGGGATGAATTACCGTTTTCTCTGGAGATTAAACCCTTTGGTTCGAGTACAACGATAGACGTTTTCAAGGTGATGGAAGAAATGTCCCTTTCGGATTACGGGAAAGCGCTTGAGCATATAAAAGATAACTGCGCCAACCACCCTGCGTTTGACGTCTTGGTGAACAACATATTCGCTTATTTGCAGCCCCTTAGAGATGACCCCAGTTTTATTCCCAATTCCATTCTCAGTTACAAGGGGTTTCGTAAGATTTATGATGCCGTGGAGATCAAGCCTGTCAGCGTCCATGCCGTCGCAAAAATTGAATCTCTGTGCGTGACAACGGAAATTTTTATCAAAATGCTTGCCGAGAATCAGTTTTCGTACGATATCCATTACGAGTATAAATTTGAAGTCACGAATGAACGGGATTTTGAAAAAGAAAAGCTTGACTCTGAATCCGTCATTCGAGACATCAATAAGCAACAATATTTTTATGTGGGGGTAACGGACTCCGCCTTGTTTGGCGGTGAAATCGCCGTTTCGATAGAGGTGGGTTTGCGAGATTTTCAATACGCTGATCGGTGCGTCCATGCATTGAATAACCTAAGCGAGGAACGGGTCGATCAGCTCTGTGCGTATTCCGTTTTGTACTGTGAGGATTTTTGTGATGCCGTAGGGGCGGAGCCTCCCAAGCTGGAGGCAAAGCGCGATATACTCAAACACGTTCATTCTGTTTGTTTGAATGTGGAAGAGCCCAAGGACGACAGCGTTGTGCTTCGCCTGTCTTTTGAATGTGATTGGGAAGAGGAGCACGGCATGGAGTGGCTCATCAAGGACGATGCGATCCTGCACGTGGGTGCGTACAGCGAAGAACCGGCGTACGCAGAAGAATCGTACTATCATAATTCATGGAACTATGCCAACTTGAAGAGCTAGACCGGAGGGCAAATACGCTTAAATCGGCGGAACTCAAGCCATCATCGGCTCAGGAAGATAATCCAGAGGGAGCCGCAGTAACCGATTAACAGCGCGAGACAGACAGCAGCGGAGAGCATATCCTTTGCTCTTCGCACCTCCTCGCGGTAGGTGGTTCCTGACAGGTGGTCGATCAGGATTTCAATGGCTGAATTCACGAGTTCAAGCGTGATGGGGAGCAGGCAGGCGAGAAACACAAGGAAGACCCTTCCCGCATCCTTTCTCCAGATGACCGCGAAAAAAACCAACAACACAAGGACGATCGTTTCTTGCATGATCGCCGTTTCATTTAGAAGGGCAACGCGAAACCCGTTCAGAGAATTTAGAGTTTTATTGATGATGTTACTGTTTTTCCATTTTTTAGCCACAATGATTCTCTCCTCTGCGGATTTTTTGAGCGCTATTCATCATCACTATGGTTTGAGTCGGACTCCTCTTCGCTGAAGGTCACCATGGAGTGGACTTCTAAAGAGTGGAATTCATCGTGCGGTTCCCCCGGACAAATCCCGAAAAGGCGTTCTTCCTCGGATAAGATGCGATCGATGATCTGATTATCCATTAATATCGTATCCTCTTTCTCCAAATGGCGCTGCGTCCAATCTAAAATCTCTCCGATCATAGGGGGGCGTTTCTCCGGATTTGCAAGGCTATAGTAGACCCATTTCCCCTGCTTTTTCCCCTCAATCAGGCGCGCCTGCTTCAGCACGGACAGATGTTTTGATGTTGTAGAGGGGGATAAATCCAATAGGGCAGTAATCTGGCAGACACAAAACGCTCTTTTGCGAAGAGCCATCAGAATACGTACCCGGTTTTCGTCCGAAAGAGCCCGCGTGATGTTCATGAAATCCAACATAATCCATCCCCCTAATGTTGAAATAGATTATACACGATTCCCCCTCCCCGTTTATAATTGCTATTATCGGAGCGGTAAAACGACAAACGGAGAGTGATAAAGATGAGAATTGAGACATTTGGCGTTGAAGAGTGGATGAATCTCTGGGAGGATTCCGCGACATGGAACATTGCGGAGACGTGCGTTGAATCGCTTACAGTTCGGGAGTTATTGGAGATGACGGGGGATAGCGGATCTCAAATAGATGCATTCCTTAATAAAAAGCTAACCTATGGTCATATTTTCGGAGCACCGGAACTCTTAAACGGGATTGCGTCCCTTTACCATCAGCAGAGGGCGGAGAATATTCTTCCTGCTCATGGGGGGATAGGGGCTAATCAGCTGGCGCTCCAAACTCTGATTGAACCGGGAGATGAAGTGATCGTTGTCGTGCCAACGTATCAGCAACTGCAATCACTGCCCGCTGCTTTGGGTGCAACGGTGATACTCTATAAACTTTCTCCCGAAGAGGGGTTTCTTCCCGTTCCGGAAAAGTTGGAGGCCCTCATCACGAAGAAAACGCGTGCCCTGATTATGAACAACCCCAACAACCCAACGGGGGCGCATATGGATGAGACTCTTTTGAAGGAAATCGTCGCGCTTTGCCGCCGCTCGGGTATTTGGCTGTACTGCGATGAGGTGTATCGCGGTCTGGAGCATAGCGGAAGCTTTCAGACGCCGTCCGTTGTTGATCTTTACGAAAAAGCCGTGGCGACGAGCAGCTTCTCCAAGGTGTTTTCCTTAGCCGGGTTGCGCCTGGGATGGATCGTTGGCGGAGAGGCATTTATAGAAAGATGCAAAAAGTGGAGGGATTACGGAACGATCAGCTGCGGGGTGCTGGATGAGTGGCTGGGGGGGATTGCTATTAAGGAGAAGGATCGGATTCTCGCGCGCAATTTAGACCTGCTCAATCACAACGCAATTATTTTGGATGACTGGATGAGGCGGCAGAGCAAACTCAGTTATGTAAAACCGCGCGCGGGGACCACTGCCTTTTTGAAGTTTGAAAATACCGAGATAAAGAGCGAGCCGTTTTGCCTTGATCTATTGAAGAAAACAGGTGCCTTTCTTACCCCCGGAAGCCGTTTCCCCGGCTGGGAGGGGTGGCTGCGTATCGGCTATGCCCCGCAGACGAAGGTCCTCGAAACGGGACTGGATAAATTGGAAGAGATGTTGTTGAAACAATCCTGAGAAAAATTTACGATTTTTGAAAAAAGGGGTTGTGCTTTTATCGCGTCCATGTTATTATTCTCCAGCCGCGAAGAACACATGCGGCCGCACCTTGCCAACGGAATACAGTGCATAACAATAGACGAGAAGCAAAAAAATAGTCAGCGAAAGCCAAGGAGAGTTTGATCCTGGCTCAGGATGAACGCTGGCGGCGTGCATAACACATGCAAGTCGAACGGGATTACAGGAAGGTTTACCGGAATGTAATCTAGTGGCGGAC
>JAGPAO010000041.1 GCA_018063805.1 Synergistaceae bacterium
TTTGGAGATGGGCTTGTTCGTTGTGTGCGTTGCAGGGCATTGGTTGCAAAACATGAGGAGAAGCACGTTGCCGAAGAGAAGCATGTTCTTGCAGAGACGCAGGTTACATTGCCGGAAGTGAACTATTGTGATACCTGAGGCTAAAGACAACAACCCAAGGTTGGGTTGATGAACGGAAGAAGAGGGGCAATCCATTTGGGATTGCCCCTCTTCTATATGGGGTCAGGCTTATTTCAGGGTGTTGCAGATGGTTGCGGTGTCGGCGGTGTTTGCTGCGGTGCGGCATCCGATGCGGAGGTGACGGGTAATTTCTCCGTTCCGTCATCCCATTCATTGGACACAACGGTTTCAACCTCTTGTTTCTGCGTGATAAATTGGACTTGTTTTTTCCCCGGACCGGTGATGATTGTCTGTGCGTTGTTGATAATCACGATTTTATTGCTGCGCAGATTTCGCGTATGTATGCTTGCTCTGGCTAACGGGTTTACTAAAATAACCACGCAATCGGCGCTTCCGACCAGGGTCAGTTCGATATCTCTGTTGATGTACACGGCCGGTTTGTCGGGCGTTCCCCAATACTCTCCCTGAATGCCGGAAATGGATCCCTTGCGCGCGCCGGAAAATGTGATGAGCGGTTTTCCCAGTACTTGTGCTGAGAAAAAGCGGCTGCTGATGTCCATTTCAAGCAAGGGGCCTCTTCCCCTGACTCCACCGGTGTCGCTGCCGGGAACCCTATTAGCTCGTCCTGATACGATGCGTACATCAGGAGAAAGTGCCGGGCGCATGTGAATGGAGATGGTTTCCCCATCGTTGAGTTTTAGTTCGTTGAAGCTGCGTTCGGCTCCGAATGCGGTTCCCGTGGTTACGGTGAGAATGAAAAAGAAAAGAACGACGATATAGCGTTGCATAAGATCCCTCCATTGATGCCCCTATTTCTGCTTTTTATGATAGGCTGTATCATTATAGCATTATTGGCTGTAACCGCTGGTAAAGATATATTTTGCGCCAAAGGATGACTGTAATACGAGTGCTGCAAACATTTTAGAACGAGAGGGAAGTGTGGATGGGGATGGCAAAATTTTTGCATTGTAATATCAACGTGCTTGATTTGGAAAGGAGCCTTGCTTTCTACGAGCGGGCGCTTGGTCTTAAGCCGATTAAGAGGAAAGAGGGCCCCGGTTTTACACTGGTTTATGTAGGGGATGGAGAAACTCCCTTTTCTCTTGAGTTGACCTGGCTGCACGATCGCAAGGAGCCGTATGATTTGGGGGATAATGAATCGCATATCGCCTTTGCGGTGGATGACTATGAAGCGGCGCACCGCCTCCATGAGGAGATGGGGTGCATCTGTTTTGAAAATAAGGAGATGGGGCTCTATTTCATAGAGGATCCCGACGGTTACTGGCTGGAAGTACTGCCCAAAAAATAAAAAATGTATTGATACGCAGCGAGACAGCCCCGCTTTTATGCCAAACCGAGGCTGTCTCTCTGTTCTTTGTGTCTATTGGGTATCGGACTGTTCTTTCATGACCATTTTTGAAACCGCTATGAATTTTTGCGCTGCCGGGGAGGGGGGCTGGTTTAATCGCAATGCAATGCCGAGAATCCTGGGGCATGGGGGATTTAATGTCAAAAATTTAACTTTTCGGTGTGCGTTCTCTTTCAGTATGATTTTTGATAAAATGCTCAGCCCTAATCCCTCTTCCACCATTGCGATAGTCGTGTTGTCGTCCGTTGCATAAAATTGGATGTTGGGTGTGATTTGGAATTTCTCAAAAACACGTCTTGTTTCATAATGGTAGTCCTCCGGCATCATCACAAAGAATCTGTTTGAAAAAGCCGCCAAGGGAAAGAAAGCTTGTTCCGCTAAGGGATGTTTTTCCGGTAATACCGCCACCAATTCATCATGGATCAACGGCAGCCACTCATACTCTGTTTTGGATTGTTCGCAGCAAAAAACCAGATCAACCCTGCATTCTTCCAACCATTTCAGAGCCTCTTGATCCCCGCTTTGGTAGAGTTTGATTGCGATATTCGGGTAATCCGCTTGAAAACGCTTGAATATTTTGGGTAGCCAGCGAAGCGAGACGCTTGTCACGGACGCGATACGCACTGTTCCGGTTTGCACCCCTTTGATCTCCGCAATTACTTGCCGCAGCTGCTCATTCCCATTTTCCAGTTCTCGGATGATAGGGACGAGCCTCTGCGCTTCATCGGTGAGGGTTACGCCGCTGCGAAGACGATGGAGCAGCGGAAAACCGATATCCTCCTCGATAGATTTAATAATATTGCTGATACCCGATTGCGTATATCCAGTTTCCTTTGCCGTGCGTGTCAAAGTCTTAAAATCCGAAATGGCTAGAAGTATCTTTAATTTGTGGATGTTCATTCATCTCGCTCCTCTCAGTATTTTAATATTAAATGAGTGCCATATTAAATCATTGTTTTACATTTAGCAATGATCGGTATATCTTCCTCTTAGACATATCTTGCCATCAAAAATTTTCTTGTTTATCGGAGAGTTTGCACTTTCCGGCGGTTTTTTCTCTGTTAAAGGCGGAAATCGAGTGTTGAGAACATAGAGGATCGGGGTGGGGAGCATGGCGGTTCATTATTTATCGGTATTAAGTGCAAATGCTTACTGTATGAGCACCGTGCTGCATGCTGTTCATACGTGAATAGGCGTTTTTCTTCCGGGGCAGAAGAAAAGCGGGGATCAGAAAAAATAAGAGTAACGGGATGATTGCTTTTGCAATAGCCGCGTTGTTCTTATTTTTTTGTTTTTCAAGTATCGCGTGAGGGCTGATGCGCGTTTTTCCGCCCGTAAGAGGAGGTGATTTCAAAAGACAAAGACGCTGCTTCTGCTGAGAGGTTCCTTCATGACGATTTTATCGGAAGGCTGATTAGAGGAAGGTGGTGCCAATGGCGAAAAGATTTCTTCTCGTCACCAACAATGACAAAGCTTTTGAACGGTATGGGGAACATGCAAAAATCGGCGTTAACTATTTGAAAGAAGAGAGTTTCCTGGGCGTTTTAATCCGTGTGAGGGATCTGATACACGAAGGATGGCATCTGATGAGCCATCCGCAGGCGAGTAACTTGAAGCCGAATCAGTCCCCTTATAAAACGGTATTACTCTCAAGCGGAAGGGAAGCACAGCCTTTTTCTCAAGATGTAGCGATGGTGGAGAGCAGCATTGATGGGTTTCATAAATTTACACGAGATATGATTGCGCCGAAATGGCCGGAAAAGACGTTGCGTGATTTTCAAACGATTGATCTTTCAGTCGTTGAATCCGCGATGGAGCGCGCACTGAGATTATAAGTGATTCCTGGTTATAAGAATTCACGAGGAGGTGTTTTGAAGTGAAGCTGGAGTTAGGGAAAGTTCACGTTAAGGATGTCCGGTTTGGCAGCGTCACCAAGATTCAAAACGGTGTTTTACACGTTAATGCGGAGGAGTTGCAAAAGCTTGTTTTAAAGGATGATCGATTGATTGGGTGTCGGATTGAGCTGGCTCATCCCGGAGAATCCGTCCGCATCACGCCCGTTAAGGATGTGATCGAACCTCGGCTGAAAATTAAGGGAGCGGGGAATATCTTCCCCGGCGTTATGGGTAAGGTAACGCAAGTCGGCGAGGGCGTCACGTATTGCATGGACGGTGTTTGTGTGGTGACTGTTGGTCAAATCGTCGGTTTTCAAGAGGGCGTGATCGATATGTCCGGCCCGGCGGCCGAATATTGCCCCTTTTCGCAGACACAAAATGTATGCGTTGTGATTGAGCCGCAAGAGGGTTTGGAGACGCACGTTTACGAGAGCGCGGGCAGAATGGCGGGGCTAACTGCTGCTGCTTATCTGGCCGATGCATTGCGCGACCAGACTCCGGACGAGACGATCGTATACGAGACAAAACCGCTGTTGGAGCAGGCCGCGCAATACCCCGATCTTCCCCGCGTAGGATATATCCACATGCTGCAGAGTCAGGGACTGTTGCACGATACGTACTATTACGGCGTGGATGCGAAGCAGATTGTGCCGACGCTGATGTATCCCACAGAGATTTTTGACGGCGCCATTGTATCGGGCAACTGCGTCGCCCCCTGCGACAAGGTAACCACATACCACCATCTGCACAATCCCGTGATTGAGGATCTTTACGCACAACACGGTAAGACGCTGAATTTCATGGGAGTCATTCTGACAAACGAAAACGTATTTTTGATGGATAAAGAGCGTCATTCGGATATGACGGCAAAGTTGTGCGAGTATATCGGCCTTGAAGGTGCGCTGTTGACTGAGGAGGGATACGGCAATCCCGATACGGACTTGATGATGAACTGCAAGAAGACGACGCAGAAAGGCATTAAAGTGGTTATCATCACGGACGAGTTCCCCGGCCGCGACGGGAAGTCCTATTCGCTGGCCGACATCTGCGAAGAAGCGGACACGATGATCTCCTGCGGAAACGGAAACGTCGTCATTCATTTCCCCCCCATGGATCGCCTCATCGGCACCCAAGAATATATTGAAATGCAGATCGGCGGATGGGTTGGCTGTGTGGACGAAGATGGTGGCTTTGACGCTGAAATCCAAATTATTATTGCCTCCACGATCGCAAACGGTTTTAACAAGCTCTGTGCCCGCGGTTATTGATTCGGGTTCATACTGAAAGGAGGACGTGTGCAAATGTCGAAGAAAATAGTTCATTACATTAACCAGTTTTTTGCCGGAATCGGAGGAGAAGAGAAAGCGGATATCGTTCCGGAAGTGCGCGAAGGTGCCGTCGGCCCCGGTCTTGCATTGCAGGCTGCATTGGGTGACGGTTATGAGGTTGTTGCCACGGTGATATGCGGCGATAACTACTTCGGCTCCAATATTGACAAAGGAGTAGTGCGCGAGCTGCTTGATCTCATCGGTAACTATAAACCGGACGGATTTGTTGCGGGACCGGCGTTTAACGCGGGGCGTTACGGCGTTGCCTGCGGAACGATTGCTAAAGCGGTGGAAGAAGAGCTGCTTATCCCGGCGGTGACGGGGATGTACGAAGAAAATCCCGGTGCCGATATGTTCCGCAAAGAGGTGCATATTATTCAAACCAAAGACTCTGCAAACGATCTGCGCCGTGCGGTGCCTTTGATGGCGGATCTGCTTAAGAAAAAAATAAATGCAGAGGAGATCCTCGGCCCCATGGAAGAGGGATATTTGGAGCGAGGCATCCGCGTGAATTATTTCAACGAGCGCCGCGGGTCTGAGCGCGCCGTCGAATTGCTGCTGAAAAAAATAAAAGGAGAGCCCGTTTATACGGATTATCCGATGCCCGTAATCGATCGCGTGGCTCCTGCCGCCCCATTAAAGACACTGACAGGAGCTAAAATTGCTTTGATCACTTCCGGCGGTATCGTGCCTCAGGGGAATCCCGATCATATTGAGTCTTCCTCTGCTACTAAGTGGGGTATCTATTCTCTAGAGGGGATGGATCATGCGGATAAGAAGGATTTTATGACCGTTCATGGCGGCTATGACCGTGCCTTCATTACCGAGGATCCCAATCTATGCATTCCGATTGACGTTTTGCGTAACCTTGAAAAGCGCGGAGTTATTGGAAAACTGATGGATTACTTTATCTCAACAACTGGTACCGGCACGGCCACTAATAATTCGAAGCGTTTTGCCGAGGAATTTATTCCTATTTTGCAGCGCGATGGAGTGGACGCCGTACTTCTCGTCAGTACCTGAGGAACGTGTACTAGATGCGGTGCATCTATGGTGAAAGAAATTGATCGAGTCGGTATTCCCGTAACGCACATTTGCACGGTTGTTCCCATTTCCGTGACGATTGGAGCCAACCGTATTGTTCCGGCAATCGGCATCCCTTATCCGATGGGAGATCCCAGATTGGGCGAGAAAAAGAGCTATGAAATCCGGGAAAACCTCGTGATGCGCGCTTTGAAGGCCCTTACGCTTCCGGTGGAAGAGCAGACCGTTTTTGAGGAAGATTTCTAGCTGCCTTTGAACCGCCCAAGCTGCGGATTCTACCGTATACCGGGCCAACCCCATGCCAACTACGGTCTTAATCTCGTTGGCCCGGTTTTTCACCGAAACAAGGGGGAAGAAAACGTGAAAGAGGAAAAGCTCAGTATCAAAGCGATCATAGGTTTTTGCGGCGCATGTGTCGCGTTCTATATCGGTGCTGGATTTGCTACGATGCAGGAAGTGATGCAGTACGAGGCATCCTATGGCTCTCAGTGCCTCATCGTAATCCTAGTGGCGGCTCTGATATACGTGTACACCAATATCTCTTTTGCAAGTAATGGAAATCGCCTGAAACTTGAAAGAGGCGGCGATATTTACCAACATTACTGCGGGAAGTATATTGGTACTGCTTATGACTTCTTTTCAGCCTTTTTTTGTTATATGTGTTTCATTGTCATGTGCGGAGGTGCAAACGCAACCATGATGCAGCAATGGGGCTTACCCAATGGAGTCGGTGCCGTGGTGTTGACGATTGCGGTTGTAGCTACGGCTATATTTGGGCTAAAAGGCATCCTCAACGCGCTTAGCAGTCTCGGCCCCATCATTATCGTGTCTATTTTGCTGATCGCCGGTATTACAAGCATAACGGGCTTCGCTAATTTTGGTGAAAATGTGAAAGCGATAGACAGCGGCGCATATGAATTGACGCAGGTGGGCGGAGGGAATCCATTTGCTGCCGGTGCCTCTTACGGAGGATTTGTCATTCTTTGGTTTGCGTCTTTTCTTGCCGAGATCGGAGCACGGAATAAATTGAAGGAAGTCAATGCGGGAATGTTGCTTTCTACGTTGTGTATTTTCGGTGCCGCCGCTATTTGTTGTATTGCCCTGATTTCTTACATCAACATAACGGCTCATGCGGATATTCCTGCTTTGATACTGGCTAATAGTATCCACCCAATGTTGGGGCAAATTTTTGCCGTTGTCATCTTTATGGGGATTTATACTACGGCTGTTCCTCTTCTCTGGACGGGCATTACGCGTGTTGCTCAGGAGGGAAGTGCGCGTTATAAGCTGTTTACCATTGCCGGAGGCGTTCTTGGCGGCACGGTTGCCTGTTTTCTCCCCTACAAAGGTTTGGTGAATGTTCTCTACGGAATGAACGGTTATTTGGGTTTTATACTCGTTGCTTTCATGATCGTTCATGATTTCAGAACAATGCGGAATGTGCAAATACAAAAATAGAGTTTTATGGAAATTCTTTTGAAGTGCAGCCGAAGAAATAAAGGATACGAGGCTTCGAAAGAAGCCTCGTATCCTTTATTATCCTTACGCCTTTAGCTTTGCAGAAGCTGTGTGATGCGGCGGCTTAACGCTGCGGGATCGGGGGGGAGTTCCCCCTCTGCGATCCATGCCATATCCAAAAGAAGCTGTCCCATGGCGTTCATCTGCTCGCTATCGCCCTCTTGAGCCAGTTTCTCTGCTCGCTGCACCAGCGGGTGCTCTCGGTTTACCTCCAAGATCCGCTTTTCCTCGGGAAGCGGCTGCCCCATGGATTTTAGAATGCGCCGCAGCTGCGGAGAAGCACTTTCTCCTTTGGTGACAAAGCAGGCGGGGGAGTCCACAAGGCGCGCGGAGGGGCGAACCGCCTCCACGGAATCTCCGAGCAGGGAGGCTAATTCCTGCGCAAAGGGCCATTCTGCGTCGGTTGGATCCGCTTTTTCTCCGCCCGGTAAATCTTCTGAGCGGAGATCCTCCGCAGAGACGGAGACAAACGGCTTATCCGCATACTCGCCTGCGGATTGTACCCAAAGTTGGTCGATCGGATCCGTCAGGAGGAGCACTTGGATGTTGTTTTTTGAAAACAGCTCTATCTTTGGGGAGTGGCTCAATGATTCCAACTTATCCCCGGTAAGATAATAAATGGCTTTTTGCTCTTCCTTCGCCTTTGCGATGTAATCGGCTAGGCTGACTAATTCCTCCCCCTGATTGCTTCGGAAAAGACAAAGGTCGAGGATATCCTTTTTATGCTTGAAATCGGAGAGCATTCCCTCCTTTAACAGCTGACCGAAAGATCCCCAGAACTTTTCGTACGCGGGGCGATCTTGGTTTTTCAGCCCCTTTAAGGTCTCCAAGGTCTTGCGAATGAGGCTGGAACGGATCATTGCCGTCTGCCGATCCTGCTGGAGGATTTCGCGGGAGACATTCAGAGGGAGATCCTCTGAATCCACAACACCCTTGAGGAAGCGCAGGTACTCCGGGATCAGCTCTTTACAGTCGCTCATGATGAAGACGCGGCGAATGTAGAGCTGAATGCCGTGTTTGGAGTCGGGCATAAAAATATCATGCGGCGCCGTCTCCGGAATATACAGCAGTGCGCGGAATTCCGATGTGCCCTCCGCAGAGTAGCAGATCCGTTTGAGGGGCGGGTTCCAATCGTGGCTGATATGCCGATAGAATTCGTCATACTCCTCCTCTGAAACCTCGCTCTCCGGGCGCAGCCAAAGAGCTTTCATGGAGTTAATCGGCGTATTTTCCTTCTCCTCTTCCCTCTCTTCTTTGTCTTTGTCATCCTTTTCAATCAATCGGATGGGGTAGGGGACGAAGTCGGAGTATTTCTTTACAATCTGGCGCAACGTCCATGCGTTGGTGTAATCGCTCCCCTCATCGTTTTCTTGCGGCTTGAGGTGGAGTATTACCGTTGTGCCCGCCTGTTTCCTCTCTGCGGGTTCTATCGAGTAGGTTCCGTCCCCCGTGGATTCCCAGCGCGACGCTTCTGTTTCTCCCGCTTTTTTGGAGATGACGGTTACTTTGTCCGCCACCATGAAGCTGGCGTAAAAACCCACGCCGAACTGTCCGATCAAATCCTGATTGGCCGTGTTTTTAGCGCTTTTCAGTGCCTCCAGGTACTCTTTCGTCCCGCTTTTGGCGATGGTTCCCAAAAAAGTAACGAGATCGTCCGCACTCATCCCAACGCCGTTATCGGAGAGTGTCAGCGTGTTCGCTTCCTTATCCGCCTCAATCTCAATGGACGCTTCTCCGTCTATTTTCAGCGCGGGGTTGGTGAGCGCCTCAATACGCCTCTTGTCAAGAGCGTCTGACGCGTTGGAAATCAGCTCTCGCAGGAAGATATCCTTGTTTGAGTAGACGGAGTGGATCATTAGATCCAGTATTTGCCGTGCCTCTGTTTGAAACTCATATTGCATGTTTGTGCCCTCCAAAGTTAGATAATCATAGAAACTCTATTCTACGTATGACAAAGTTCTATTTCAAGCGATTTTAACTTTTTTCGTAGTGAATGACGAGTTCATTCCCCTGGTTTTCCACTTGGATGATGCCGCCTTCTCCCACTTGTCCCCGAATCAATTCCCGCGCGATAGGTGTTTCCAGGTTTTTCTGGATATACCGTTTCAGCGGCCGAGCGCCGTAAATGGGGTCGTACCCGCCCTTGGCGATCAAAGCAAGAGCTCCCTCGCTAATGCTAAGGGAAATATCTCTTTCCGCAAGGCGTGAACGAAGCTGGTCCGTTAAAATCCCAACAATGCGCGTGATATCCGCAAGCCGCAGCGGCTTAAAGAGAATGATGTCGTCGACTCTGTTGAGGAATTCCGGTCGGAAATGAGCGCGCAATTCCTGCATGACGGAGCGGCGCACCTCCTCCTTTATTTCCCCGTCTGCCTGTAACCCATTGATCAAAAGTTGGGCACCCAGATTACTGGTCATGATGATCACCGTGTTTTTGAAATCCACACGCCGTCCCTGGCTATCCGTGACGTGCCCGTCATCCAAAATTTGCAGCAGGATGTTGAACACATCCGGGTGTGCTTTTTCAATTTCGTCAAAAAGAATGACGGAGTAGGGGTGCCGTCGCACTTGCTCTGTCAGTTGCCCGCCTTCTTCATAGCCGACATAGCCGGGAGGCGCTCCGACTAATCGGGAAATGGAGTGCTTCTCCATGTACTCGGACATATCGATTCGGATCATGTTATCCTCGGAGTCAAACAGAGAAGCGGCAAGCGTTCGGGCAAGCTCTGTCTTCCCCACGCCGGTGGGTCCCAGGAAGATAAAAGATCCGATGGGGCGTTTGGGGTCCTTTATTCCGGATCGTGCCCGGATAACGGCATCTGTCACCAATTGTACGGCTTCATCCTGCCCCACAACTCTTTCATGCATGATTTGCTCCAATCGCAGAAGCTTTTCGCGCTCTCCCTCCAGCAGCCGAGTTACGGGAATACCTGTCCATTTGGCTACAATTTCAGATATTTCCTCATCCGTAACCTCTTCTCGGAGAAGCTGATTGGAGGATTTGATCTGTTGGCGCTCCTCCTCCTGTTTGAGTTGAGCCTCAAGTTGCGGCAACTCTCCGTGTTTGAGTTGAGCGGCGAGGTTGAGATCGTAAACACGCTCCGCTTTTTCAATGGCCAGGCGCGTGTCCTCAATTTTCTTGCGCAACTCCCGCACTTTGGAGAGGGATTCTTTCTCCGATTCATACTGCGCCTTTAATCCATCTGCCTGCTCTCTAAGGTTGGAGAGCTCCTTGTGCAGCACGCTTAATCTGTCCGCGCTCGCTTTGTCCGTCTCATTTTTCAAGGCGGCCTCTTCTATTTCCAGCTGCATAATACGGCGCAGCACGGTATCCAGTTCTGCAGGCATAGAATCAATGTCCGTGCGGATCATGGCGCACGCTTCATCCACGAGGTCGATGGCCTTGTCCGGAAGGAATCGATCCGTGATGTAGCGATTGGAGAGTGTAGCCGCTGCAACCAGCGCATTGTCCTGAATGCGGACGCCATGGTGGACTTGAAAGCGCTCCTTTAATCCGCGCAAAATAGAGATTGTATCCTCCACATCGGGCGGATCCACCATTACGGGCTGGAAGCGTCGTTCCAAGGCGGAGTCTTTTTCTATGTAAGCGCGGTATTCATCCAGCGTGGTTGCGCCGATGCAGTGGAGTTCCCCTCGCGCCAACATGGGTTTGAGCATATTGCCGGCATCCATGGAGCCCTCCGTCTTCCCCGCTCCGACAATGGTGTGCAGCTCGTCGATAAAGAGGATGATGCGCCCATCGCTTTCCTTTATTTCATGAAGAACGGCCTTCAGGCGCTCTTCAAATTCGCCGCGGTATTTTGCCCCCGCGATGAGGGCTCCCATATCCAGCGCAAAGATAATGCGGTCTTTTAGCCCCTCAGGGACATCTCCCCGTACAATGCGGGATGCGAGGGCCTCAACGATAGCCGTTTTTCCCACCCCCGGTTCTCCGATGAGAACGGGATTGTTTTTTGTCTTTCTGCTGAGTATGCGGATCACGCGGCGGATCGCCTCATCTCGCCCGATTACCGGATCCAGTTGGTTATTTCGCGCTGCGGCAACGAGATCTCGTCCGTATTTTTCCAGAACCTCATAGGTCTCTTCCGGTGTTTGATTTGAAATGCGTTGATTTCCGCGGATCTCCACCAGAGTGCTTAAGAAGCGTTCTTGCGTTATGTTGAATGTGGAGAGCAGTTTCCCCACATCCGTATTTTTCCCTTCCGCGATGAGGCGCGAAAAAAGGTGCTCTACGGAGACATACTCATCTTTCAGCCGTTTCGCCTCTTCTTCTGCATCGACGACAAGCATGGAAAGACGCGGGGTAACGTAGATTTTGCCTTGCTCGTACCCCCCTCCTGAAACTCTGGGGCGTTTGTTCAGGTCCTGTTCTGTCTTTTCCGCCAAGGCTTCACTATTTACGCCCATTTTTTCTAAAATGCGCGGAATCAATCCCTGCTCTTGCCGGAGCAAAGCGAGCAATAAATGTTCGCAATCGACCTCTTGGTGTCCGTACTTGATGGCGATGTTTTGTGCCTGAAAGAGCGCTTCCTGTGATTTTTGTGTCAAACGGTTCATATCCATTGAAATCCCTCCGTCTTGGATAATATTTTATGCGTCCGATATTTTTCAACCGAAAAAGACAAACGTGTTTGTGCGTCGGTCAGAAAATTAGAATACTGATCATAATGAATCATACCTCTGAAAACTTTATTTGTCAATAAAGGTCAGTTTTATTTTTTTATCGTGAAAAAGCGGTTTTATCGAAGAAATAAACAGGAGTAAGAACAATTATCTAACATATCAGAGGGGGAGTTTTTAAGAAAATATTGTTTTTCTGAAAAATAAAGCTTGACACGGAGGGTTATTTCAATTATCGTACAATTCATCGGTAGGCGCCACCGAGAACATAATTTGTTAGGAGGCAACACTTTGAAAAGCAATGGAACGGTAAAATGGTTCAACGCCACGAAGGGTTATGGTTTTATCACGACAGATGAGGGCAGCGATGTATTTGTCCACTTTAGTGCAATCCAGGGAGACGGCTTCAAAACCCTCGACGAGGGTCAGAAGGTTTCTTTCGAGATCACCACTGGTAGCAAGGGTCCTCAGGCATCAGACGTAGTAAAGCAGTAGTTCATTAGCTAGTGGCTTTTTTATTTTTTAGTGCTCGTCGTGACCACTAATCCAGAGTGTGACCTGCAATATACCATTCCGTACCACTTCAAACAGGTGACCTAGTAAGAAGCAACGCGCATGCGTTGCTTCTTTTTTTGTGGTCTTTTATCGGTTCAGGGTTCTTTCTTTTGAAACTATCCCATATTTTTTTCTTAAATAAAATGGGTGATTTTTAGTTTTCCTCTTGGTTTCATTCCCCCTTTCGCTTAATATATAGCTTAACGATTAATATTGAGAGGAGAATGGGCATGTCTTTCTTACGGGATAACGAATTGTCTGTTGCCGTTTTAAGGCGCAGGACGGATGCTACTGCTCTTGGTTTTGAGACAACGGATGAACTGGATTGTTTAAAGCAGTTGATAGGGCAGGATAGGGCGGTTCGCGCTGTTTCTTTTGGCCTATCCGTTAATAGCAAAGGGTACAATCTTTTTGTGGTTGGTGATCCCGGAAGCGGCCGCACGACGTATACCCTTGAGGAAATGCATAAAAAGGCTTCTGAGATGCCCGCTCCCAATGATTGGGTCTATGTCTATAATTTTGATGAGGCCGGGGAGCCGATCGCTATTAAAATGTCGGCCGGCAGAGGTAAAGAGCTGGCTCGTGAAATGACGGAAATGATTGAAGAGCTCAAGGTGAAATTGGGCAAGGCCTTTGAAAATAATCAGTACGAAGATAACAAAGCACAACTGGTCAAGGATTTTCAGGAGAGCATCAATGATTTGATGGAGGAGCTTCGTGCTCAGGCTAAAGAGCGAAACTTCTCAGTCAAACGCACTCCTCAGGGTTTTGTCAATCTTCCGCTGTTTTTGGAGACAGACGAGCAGGGGAATTCCGTTTCTCGCGAGATGCAACCCGATGAATTTGAAAAGCTGCCCGAGGAAGAGCAGGAGCGCCTTCAGCTGCTTTCCGAGGAAATTTCTCAAAAAACGTTGGAGGTGCTGCGTCAAATACGCGATGGCGAAAAGGTGCTGAAGGATCAGATAAAGGATCTGGAAAGCGAAATTTGCCGTAACACCATCCAACCCATTTTGGCTGAACTGAAAGAAGCGTTTGATAAAGATGAAGGGTTAGATGGTTGGATCGATGCTCTGACAGCGGATATCATTGAGAATTTCGGTATGTTTGTCGCCGGTTCGCGAGATGAAAATGCCGAGGTTGATTTCAGCCGTTACGAGGTGAATGTGTTTGTCAGCAATGATCCCAACGCAGGGGCTCCCGTTATTCGCGAAATGAACCCTGTCTATTACAATCTTGTGGGTAAGGTGGAGTATGAGAGCCGACAGGGATATTTATATACGGATTTCCGAAAGATTATGCCCGGCGCTCTGCACCGTGCGAACGGAGGCTTTCTGCTGCTGGAAGCGGAGAAAGTGTTGCGCCAGTTTATGTCTTGGGATGCTCTGAAGCGTGTTTTGTTAACGAAAGAGCTCATGATTGAAAATTTATCAGAACATCTGGGTGCGGTTCCTGTCTCCTCTCTTCGTCCGCAGGCCATTCCTATTGATGTCAAAGTGGTTATCATCGGTACGTACGAATTGTATTACTTGTTGAATGAATATGATCCTGAGTTTGATAAAATTTTTAAGATTAAAGCTGATTTTGAGTCTGATATGCCCAGAAATTCTGCGTTTGAATTGAAAATAGCCTGTTTTATCGCCACTTTTGTCGATACTGAGGGGAAACTACCCTTCCATGCCGAAGCGGTGGCGGAAATTATTGAATGGGGCGCCCGCGAGGTGGAAGATCAAAACAGAATGTCCACTCAATTCAACAAGATGTCGGAAATTTTAGTGGAATCTACCGCTTGGGCCCGTGTCGATA
>JAGPAO010000160.1 GCA_018063805.1 Synergistaceae bacterium
TTCCACGCTTGCGTGGGAAGAGCGTCTCCAACAAGCGTCGGCGGTTAATATTTCCATGGGTGTAATATACCTTGTTTTCCCCTTCACCGCAGTCGTCGTCTTGGTGCATGTTCTTGCTTTTTTGCAAGAGAGCATAAGGGGGGCGAAGTAGTATGGGAGCCGTATTGATCATCAGCTTTCTGTTGTTGCTACTTGCGGGCGTTCCCATAGCACTTTCCATCGGGGCCTCGTCCCTGTTGGTTTTTTTCTTGGCGGATCTCCCTCTTCAAGCCGTTCCGCAGACACTTTTTTCCGGTGTTAATTCCTTTGCCCTTGTCGCCGTTCCTTTTTTTGTTTTAGCGGGGGATCTGTTGGCGCGCGGTGGGATTTCCGAGCGCATTGTCGCTTTTGCGGATGCCGCTTTTAGTGGACTGCGAGGCGGGCTTTCTATCGTTTCGGTGGTGGCCTCCATGTTTATCGCCGCGATTTCGGGCAGTGGTGCTGCAACGACTGCCGCGGTTGGCTCCGCGCTTTTGCCGCAGCTGAAGGAGCGGGGGTACGATCTTGATTTTTCCGCAGCCCTCATTGCCTCGGCGGGAACGATTGGCGTCGTTATCCCTCCGAGTGTCCCCATGGTTCTCTACGCTGTTATTGCGGGGGTGTCCGTGGGCAAGCTTTTTATGGGAGGCTTTATCCCCGGTTTTTTCATGGGGGGAATGCTGATTCTCTACTCTCTTTATATTGCAAACAAAAGGAAATACCCTGCCAGCCCACCGGTGAGCGCAAAGATAAAGAGAAAACTTTTTCTGGATGCTCTTTGGGGGCTGATGACCCCGGTGATTATTCTCGGAGGCATTTTTGGAGGGATCTTCACCCCGTCGGAAGCGGCCGCGGTTGCTGTGGCTTATTCCGTTGCGGTTGCGGCTTTTGTCTACAAGGCTCTTGATTTTAAAAAGCTTTATCAACTGACGGTGGGAGCCGGAGTCACGTCTTCCATCATCATGTTTATCATCGCGACGGCAAAGGTCTTTGGTTGGTCTTTAGCTTATTACCAAATTCCGGAGACAGTAGCTAATCTTCTTTTGCAACTGGCCGGAAATACGCCGATGCTCGTGTATCTGATGATGGTTTTGATTGTCCTCTTGGCGGGGATGTTTATGGAAACGGCATCGGCACTTGTTATTTTAACGCCGATCTTTATCCCGATTGTGCAGCAGCTGGGAGGGGATCTTGTGCATTTTGGCCTCGTCGTGACGGTGGGGCTGGCGATCGGGATGGCAACGCCTCCCGTTGCCATCGATATTTATGTGGCCAGTGCCGTTACGGGGCTTTCGATGGAGGAGATCAGCAAGCCGATTATGCCCATGGTGGGGGCTCTCATTGTGGTGTTGCTTTTAATCACGTTTTTTCCCTCATTGGTTTTATTTCTCCCTCGTTTTCTCTCAGGCGGGGTTTAAAATAAGAGCCTCTTCCTTGTCCTATTTGGTATAATGAGGGCGTGTATCGAAAACAATAGACGGGAGGAGTGTTAGAAATGGGATATTATGAACCTTACGGGGAAATTCCCCCCAAGGATCGCGATATCAGCCGCGCGATTACGAGTTTGAGAGAAGAGCTTGAGGCTGTTGATTACTACAATCAACGAGCCGTTGTTTCATCCGATGCAAAACTCTCCGAGCTGATGATTCATAACCGAGATGAAGAAATTGAGCATGCGGCGATGTTGATTGAGTGGTTGCGGAGGGAGATACCGGAATTTGATAAGGAGCTGCGGCAGTATCTTTTCACTGAATCTTCGCTCGTTGCGGTCGAGGCAGGAGCTGCATCCGTGCCCGCGGTCTCCGTTCCCGGTTTGAATATAGGATCTTTAAAGAAGTAACCTCGAATCCGAGGTTCTGCCAGTTCCATTATAAGGGGGGTATTTTCATGCAGATGTTGAGGCGAGAATTGGCTCCGATTAGTAGTGAGGCATGGAGATTAATAGATGACCAAATAGCCAAGAGTCTTCGATCAAAGCTTTCCGTCCGTCGTTTTGTCGATGTAAAGGGGCCGCTTGGTTGGGCGCATGCGGCGGAAGGACAGGGACATCTGGAAAAGCTTGCGGATCAAGGCGGGGTAAGTTACGGTGTTCATAAAGTACGTCCTTTAGTTGAGATGCGCTGCCCTTTTTCACTCGATGCATGGGCGCTGGATGATGCCTTGCGCGGTGCTCGTGACGTTGATCTGTCAGCAGCGGAAGCGGCGGCTGATTGCGCTGCTGCTTTTGAGGAAAAAGTTCTTTATCATGGGTTAAAAGATGCGGCGATTGAAGGTTTCGCAAATCAGAGCGTTCACCCTGGGGTGAAGTTGCAGGCTGGGCACGGAGCTAATATTCAAGCGGCTATTGCATCCGCATTGCGGATGATGCAAAGCGACAGCACCGTTTGCGGTCCGTATGCCCTGGTTGCGGGAAAAGCACTGCAGGAAGAAATGGATAAAATGCTCGGCAACCACACACTCCATAATGCCCTTTTAAAGCTGGATGGTTTGGATGAGATCATTTATTCCCCTTATTATGACGGGGCTTTCTTGGTTTCCACTCGCGGCGGAGATTTTGAGTTGACGCTGGGACAGGATTTTTCCGTTGGTTTCCAAGGTATCGATAAGGGAAAAATCAATCTTTACATTGCCGAATCGTTTACTTTTGCCGTTTTTGAACCGCGTGCCTACGTTCCCCTGACTTTGGTGTAAAATCCTTGTGTGACGGAGGAGCCTCCGGGCTCCTTTTTTATTTGCAGCAGCTTCCGTAATGAAATGGGTATGAAGATTTGAGGAGGAGTTTGGGTGTACGTGTCTCTGTATCGCCGCTATCGGCCGCAAAGATTTGAAGAGGTTGTGGGGCAGGGTGCCGCTGTCGATGTTTTGCGCACTGCTTTGGCTGAGGCGCGAATCGGGCATGCCTACCTCTTTTCCGGGCCTCGCGGATGCGGAAAGACGACAGCTGCGAGGTTGGTTGCAAAAACGTTGAACTGTGAGCGACCTGTCGGCGGAGAGCCGTGTTGTACCTGTGATTCCTGTTTGTCTATTGTTGCCGGAAAACACCTTGATGTGATTGAAATTGACGGTGCCTCTAATCGAGGTATCGATGAAATCAGGGAATTAAAATCGCATGTTAATCTTTCCCCCTTTATGGGGCATAAAAAAATATATATCATTGATGAAGCGCATATGCTGACGGATGCCGCATCTAATGCCTTGCTAAAAACGCTGGAAGAGCCCCCGGCTCCCGTTGTTTTTATTCTTGCCACGACGGAATCCCATAAAGTTTCCGTTACGATTCGATCTCGTTGTCAGCATATCCCCTTCCATCGTATTGGGGCGGCGGATATGGTGGCCCATTTGGCTTATTTGGCGGAACAAGAAGGTGTACAGGCAGAAGAACGGGCTCTTTGGGAACTGGCAAGGGCTGCTGACGGTGCGCTGCGTGATGCTCTTTCTCTAATGGAACAAGTGCTGTCCGCGGGTAAGGGCTCTCTTTCGATGCAGTGCGTGCGTGAATTGATGGGCGGCGGCAGCCGGGGTGAGCTGGAGGAGTGGGTTGGGTTGTTGAAGCAAAGCCCTGCGGAAGCCTCGGCCCGGTTAATGCAGTTGCTCTCTTTGGGGATTTCACCGGAGCGTTTTCTCGAGGGGGTCTTTACTCTTTTCAGAGATTTATGGTTGTGGCGTTTGTGGGGGGCATCGGCGGTTGCGGGGTTGGCTCTTTCTCCAGAGGAACTGTCTTGGTTGCAGGATGAGGCTCCTCAGTGGGAGGTGTCTCAACTTCAAGCTCTATGTTCCGCTTCTTCTAAATTGATGCCCCGCGTGCGTTACGGAATGCGCATTGAAGTCTTTTCGGGTTTGCTTCAACTGGCTTTTGCGGATATCCTACAGGGGCGAACGGAGACAGAAGCACCTCCCTTGTTTGAAAAAAAACAAGAGCATGTCGAAATAATAAAGAAAACAACGGAAATACAGCCGGATAAAGCAATGGCCGCAGAGGTTATCAATTTGACAAAAGAAGAGGGAGAAACAATCGCTGTTTCTGAGATCCCTCAGACGTTAAACCCTTTATTTGCGAAATTATGGGCGGAAGATTTGCCGCTGTGCGCCGCACTTTTGCGCGCAAAGATTTTACAAAGAGAGGATACGTGGGTTCTTGATTCAGAGCTTTTATCAAAGATAGAGAGAACAACCTTGGAATCGGGGCGAGCGTCCTCCGCTCTGTCAAACGCAATAGAACAGCAGTGGGGGATTGTATCGGCACAGTCTGAAAAGGAAGAGAGCGCAGCGGAGGCCCCCGTTTTTTCGGGGTTTATACCCTCTGACAGACCATCTGTACCGCAAGGAAACAGGGGGACCCGTTCAGAGTCGATCTCGGCTCCTGTACACGCCGGCTTTCAACAAAATAGTTCTGTAGAGCAACTCGCGGCTTATTTGGAGGCCGAGGTTTTATTGATAAAACCGAAGATCGCAGCGCCGGGCGATCTTGAAAATG
>JAGPAO010000161.1 GCA_018063805.1 Synergistaceae bacterium
CCGGAGCCGGAAATCGCGGCAAAAAACATGCACGCCATAACGGTCACCATTCCAAGCCCTCCAACGATAAAACCAACCAGAGCCTCCGCTAAATTAACAAGCCGCTTTGATATCCCTCCGTTGCACATCAGAGCACCTGCAAGAATAAAGAAGGGAATGGCAAGAAGAGGAAAGGAGTCAAGCCCTGTAACACATTTTTGAGCAATTAAAACAAGGGGGATATCGGTTGTAAGTGCAATACAAATAGCCGTCGACAAGCCGAGTGTGATACCGATGGGAATGCTTGATGCAATCAACGCGATAAGTACAGAAAACAGCAGCACCGCTTCCATATTACGACACCTCTTCCCCTGGATTAGAGTCCTTTTCCATATCGCGTCCCTGAATTTTCGCTATTGTTTCCCTCATTTTAGAAATCAACCGAAAACACATTAACCCGCAACCGACGAGAACAGAGGCATAGGGAACAAGCATGGGCATCTCAAGAGCGGGAGAGAGCTGACCTCGCAAAAAAATCATTTTGTTAAGAATAAACGCCTGATAGACGATAAAAACGGAAAAGGCAAACCAAACAAACAGAATCAGAAGCTCAAAAATCTGTCTGCTTTTCCCCTTTAAAATATCAGCAAACATCGTCACCCTGAAATGATAATTCTCCCTTACTGCATAACTGGCTCCTACCCATGAAATCCAAAGGAAGAGATAACGAGCGACTTCCTCACTCCAAGAGAGTGAATTTTTGAAGACGTACCTCATAATGACCTGAACAAAAACAACGATGACACTGACTGAAAGCGCTCCGACAAGCAAATATTCCTCTGCGTTATTAAAAAAATTAGAGACTTTCCCGGACATCTAATAACCTCCTCCAAAAGGTAGTTATTACAGATAAAAAAAGCCGGGGGACACAAAGTCCCCCGGCTCATTTTTAGTTGTTCGCTTTTTTTGCCATTTCGATGAGGTCCTTGCCCAGAATGCTCTCAAATTGACTGTAAATAGGCACGGCGGCTTTAATAAACTGTTCTTTTTCCGCTGCGGTGAGAGTGTTTACTTTGAGTCCTGCTTTCTTCATCGTTGCTAACGCTGTTCCCTCCACCTTATCCACAGCCTTGCGGTTCTCTACAACAAAGTCTTTTGCAGCTTTCATAACAATCGCGTGCATATCCTTGGGCAACTTGTCCATGAAGGGTTTGTTAGCCACCAGCATTATCGCAGAGAAA
Organism: Synergistaceae bacterium; assembly: GCA_018063805.1. GTDB lineage: Bacteria > Synergistota > Synergistia > Synergistales > Synergistaceae > JAGPAO01. The sequence goes on from JAGPAO010000161.1 coordinate 1,221, forward strand.
ACATGCCCTGTGAGGGAGTAAAATTTCTGGACTTCAAAAAACTTGCCGTCAAACACGATGGCAATGGGGTTTTCTTGAGCGTCAATCGTTCCCTGCTGCAACGCCGTATACACTTCACCGTAATTCATAGGGGTGGGGTTTGCCCCGATCTGCTTAAAAAACGCAATGTGCATCGGGTTTTCCTGGGTCCTGATTTTCAGCCCCTTCATGTCGGCAGGGACATGGATCGGTTTGCGGTTATTGGTCACATGACGAAATCCATTTTCAAAATAACCGAGGTTCACCATGCCATGTTTCGGCAGCAGTGCGTCCAATGTTTTGCCCAACTCTCCGTCTAGAGCCTTGTACGCAACAGCCTTGCTCTTAAACAGGTAGGGAAGATCCAAAACCTGGAATTTCTTTTCAAAACCGGCCAGAGCGGAAGACGAAGGAAGAGCCATGGTGAGAGTTCCGAGCTGCAGGGATTCGATCATCTCCCTGTCACTCCCCAACTGACCGTTGGGATACAGTTCTACTTTAATGGCGCCCTTAGAGTTTGCCTCTATTTTCTTCTTAAACACATCCCGCAGCGTGATGTAGTCCGGATGTGTCTCCGAGACGATCGTTCCTACCTTGATTGTGTATTTAGGAGCCGAGAAAGCCATGCCGGCAAAAAAAACGGATAGTGCGAGGGACAACAGTACAGTGATCATCATTTTTTTAGAGAACATCAATATTACCTCCTGATTTTTGGTTAATAACTTGGGTAACCTTAAAACACTGCCAGTCCATTGATGACACGTTTTGAGATGCAACCTGCATATAAACCATAAAACTAAATTCGTTAAAGAGTAATATCACGCTCAAACTCATATCTGAAAAAAGGCCGACTAATGCAGGAAAACAAACACCTCCTCATGAAAATCGCCAAAGAACTGCGCAGTACCACGTTATCCTCACAGCGCTTTACCTCGACAGCGTAAAAAATAAAGCTTCACCTCTATATCCTTTGTTCATTATACAGATTGCATAATGACGGAGCGCATGAAAAACCCGTTTGGAGATTTTAAAAAATCAAAGCCTTTTAAAGGGATAAAAGGCTGTCAATCGCATACCTTTTGTTAAATTCCAAGTGAAAAACGATCGCTTTTTTGAGAGCTTCTATGTTTTCATTCCTCAGATGCTTCAATATCTCAAGATGCTGGTCTATTGTGTCCGCGTTATAGTACTGCGTTTGCCACGTGACGACCACATATCGTGATGCCTGAGCTCTGAGCGTACTTAATATATGTTTAAGCCGTTTATTTCTGCACGCATCTGCCAACATCGCATGCAGTGCAACATCAAGCGTCCCCACTTTTTCCAGATCAAGATCTCCATTTGGGTTTTTGCCGACAATTTCAGCAAATCGACGCCACTCCGTCTCCTGTTCTAGGATCTCTGCCTCTTTGATATAGCCTATGGCATGTTCGGCCGCCAAGGGTTCCAGGACGATCCGGAGCGAATTAATCTCGCTGTAATCTTCTGCCGTCAAGCTGGCAACAAAAGCCCCTCTCCCGGGTAAAACTCCCAATAACCCCTCACTCTCAAGCTGTGTTATTGCTTCCCGAATGGGAGTACGGCTCAGACCAAATTCTTGAGCTAACCATACTTCGTTCAGCGGCTCACCCATGCTGAATTCGTTTTTTAAAATCATACTGCGTATCCTATCAGCAGCAACATCCGCCAATCGGATAGGATTCCTGCCCACCTTAACCATTGCCAATGCCCCCATGCCTTACTGACCCAAATAAACACATAATACTCTTTGTATAACGAAAGACTAGCACACTCCATAAAAAATAGCAAATAGTAAATTGCAAATAATCACCGCGGTCGCATTCATTACTTTATAACATATCCTCTTTCGAAGAGGATAAACCCTCGGGCGACCTCTTTGTTATAATGATAAATCAATCTGGAAAATTAAAAGAGGAGATTGACGGAGGTTAGTATCACTCATGCTAAAAAACAAAATCGGACTTGTCCTCTCCGGCGGAGGGGCAAAGGGTGCCTATCAAGTGGGGGTTGTGCGTGCCCTGGCAGAGATGAACATAAAAATAGGAGCGATATCCGGTGCCAGCATCGGGGCTCTCAATGGCGCGGTCATCGCATCCTCTCCCACTCTTCAAGAGGGCGCACTGCGATTGCAAAAACTCTGGGAGACGATTGCGGAGGATCCGCCTCTCGACAGAAAAGTCCCCCCGCTCCTTCGTTTAATGGAGGCGATCGGACTCTCTGTAAAACCGACGTTTAAGCACGGCTCTATGATCGCCGAGGAAATGCGGCAAAATTTCTTCGGCGCGCTCCGTGCTCCCGATTCAAACAGCTTAGTCGACAACAGCCCCATAAAAAAGATGCTGAATGAATACGTCACCCAAGAGCAACTGACAAAGGGGATCCCTCTTTTCGTCTCCGTCTTTCCGAGCCGAACGTTGCTGGAATCTATCATCGGTTGCAGTTTGGCACGGCTTGGGATTAAAGATTCTCCCGAATCGGAATTTCTTCATATCCAATCGCTAAGCTGGGAGGAGCAGCAAAAGGCACTACTGGCCTCCTCCGCCATCCCCTTTCTCCTCCAGGCACAGGAAATCGGCGGAGAACGCTACTCGGATGGAGGACAGGGGGGGCTCTTTAATTCACAGGGAAACACTCCCTTAGCGCCCCTGCTCGAAAATAGCTGCAACCGAATCATTGTGACTTCGTTGAGCGATCACTCGGCATGGAGCAAACAGGAATACCCCGATGCAGATATCATACCCATCATCCGTAAATACCCTATCAACCGTAATATCCTGATTCCGGAGGTGCTCGATGTGCTCTGCTTTCAGCCCGACAAGATTTACTCGTGGATCGATCAGGGCTACAACGACACCTTGCGCTGCATTAAGCCGCGGTTGGCGGAATTGGACAGCGAATGACATGATCACACCCCGCTACAATTTGAGCAATAGATATTGACAACTCTGCCAATCAAGGATAGACTACACTCCAGTTTTCGTAAAACGTCCGTGCACCATCAAGATTGACACAAGGGGGATTAGCCGTGAGAGAACCGATTATGAATAACAATCAAGCAATCGTCAGCCTCGTTCTCGTACTTATTAGCCGCGGGTCCCACCCGGGGTCAATTGGTGCTTGCGGGCGCTGAGTTGATCAAACCGGGCCGGGACCCTTCGGGGTTCCGGCCTTTTTTTATGTTTTTTT
>JAGPAO010000162.1 GCA_018063805.1 Synergistaceae bacterium
TGTTGATGAGAAAATTTGCTCGAAATAGCAAGATGGCTATAGTTATTTTTTTAATTGCGCTGACCACCACTTTGATCTCTCTCTATTTATTTTTATCCCCTAAAGAGATACGTATTGCGTTTTATATTGATCAATCTTCTGATACAAATCCTGATAGCGCATACAGGCAATCTCTTGTGATCGCCATGGATTATTTTAATGAGAAAGCTGACGGGCTCAGGGGATATCGGTTTGTCCCTGTTTTTCTATCCTCCGTTGGTCGTGATAAAATATTAAAAGAAGTCGTTGCCTCAAATGCAAAAGCACTTATTCTTGCGGCCAATCCCGCAGTAACACAGCTTCTTTTAGCTGAAGCGCCCAAATTGCACATCCCTGTCATTAATATAGAGTACAAATCATTACGGATAAAAAATCCATGGCTTTTTCATGTCAGAGCCCCGGATACGGAAAAAAACTTAGGGCAATGGGCCAGGGAAGTGGGGTTGGGCGATTATATTGAGATCACCCCATTGAGGGATCCGCTTTTTCCTGATGATTTGGAAAGCTGGTTTGCCGATGGTATGGGGAAACCTCCGCGGCGCAGAGTTGTTTATGCAGATAAGAACAGTGTGTTCCTCATTATTGATCGCCTTTCTAAGGAGGAGGGGCTGGACGGCGTTTATGTCAATCTTTCTCCATACGACGGTGCGGTTATGATTCAGGCTATTTCCCGCGCTTTTCCAAAACTGAAGATTTTTGCACGCGGCTCCATTATAAATCCCCACACGTCACAGGTTATAGGAAAGGCTGCGCAGTTTGTAAGAACGATAACACCGCAGCCGTTTGTTGAAAATCAGGGGTTTGATGCCCAATCGAAACACCCTTTTATTGATTACCTCAATCGGAATGAGTATACTCAGGTAATGAATGAGAACAGTATGTTGGTTGGGTATAACGCCATTGCGTTGCTCTATGAGGCCTTCCGAGGGCAAAAAACGGGGCAGGAGCTTCAGACAGCTCTGGCCTCTCAAGAGCATCTTTTTTCCCTTTCCGGCACTTTGCATAAAAATGAAGATGGTGATTGGGTTGGTGGCTACTATCGGGTTTATCATGGAACGTATTAACGTGCTTTTTATGGGCTGGATTAGGGGGAGCAGAGGATGGCTTTAAATCAAGAGAAGACAAGCTCTCAATCGCTAATTAAAAAGTTTTTCTTCTATTTTTTCTTGTTCTTCGTTTTTTTTACCATCATTCGTTTAGGAGTGTTGATTCACGCTTACTATGATTTTTATACGCAACAAGGAGACCGCGTGATTGCTTATATGCAAAATCACATCCATTCATATGACGAGCAGGATGATGCTTTTATAACGCTACTGATAAAAAATGGGATTGGGGAGGATCATTCGATCAAGAAGGATTGGGTCGCCTTGACCGGTTCCATGCATGCTTTTGTTCGATTGGATCAGGATATTGTCGCGGAGAGTTACATTGGCAGCATGCCCGTAGGGTATCAGTTGCCTGCGGGGTCCTTGCAGTGGGGCGGGTGGTATGTCACCGACCTCTATTCTTCTGAGGCGGCGCCCCTTTTTGCAAAAATGTTTCAAGTAGGGGGTGAGATGTACCTGATTGTACGGGAGAAGGATTTTGGTCTTGCTTCCTTTTCACAAGGCAGCGAATTGTTTGTTGCTTTGGTGGATTCAGTAGGGAGACTGATCTGGCATAATAAAAATGAAAACAACAGGGTTCTTGGGGAGAGGATTTGGAGCCGCTCCTTTGTCGATGTCAGTTTGTTGTCGAGAATGCGATGGGGGTTGCATCGCTCCCCATCCCTTGGACTTATTTTTTCAAAGAGTATTCCCCTGAATAAGAATGATGCATCGATGCGTTTGGTGCTTTTGTTTACCCCAACCCAGCTTTTTCAGCATGCCTACGGTGCCATTTCCTGGTTTTTGATTTTTTCTGTCGCCGCTTTTTCCATTTACGGTTTGTCTCTTCATTGGGTGCGGCAGGTATTTTATTCCGATATACAGGTGCTGACGGATTATGCCGATGGTGTGACGCGTATCCTCAGTTTTTTTGGCGGGGATAATTTATTGTATATCCTGACATCAGCAAAAGATACTCGAAAAAAAATGAGCGCATTATTCCATCGGATACGAACGGAAGACGCATACCGCGTTATGGTGGCTCAAGAACGTTCTCTCCGTTCAATCTGGAGATTGCAAAAAGAAGTTTATCGGCAGTTAAGAGAAGGTTCCAAGATGAACAGGCATTTAAGAAGGGTGAACCAAGAAGTCCAGATGGCTCATGATACCTTGCGTGTTCAAAAAGAATTGTGGCAAATCACGCTTGAGGTCTCGAGTATTTCTGATAATAGCAGTGATTATCACGCTGATCTGCATCGCATTGCTAACGCAATTTACCAAATCGTCGGCCAACAGGTCGTTATCGAACAGCAGACAGATTCCGGGGCGGTTTGTGTCGCTCGTGTTCCGGATGAACACGGAGGAGAGCAAGAGGACGCTGATTCCCATCAGCTTATCGACCAAGCGATCCGATCCGGTAGTGTGAACTTGGAAAATCAGATGGCCTTGCCCCTTTCACATGCCGGTAAAATTGTAGGGGGAATGTATGTCTCTTTCGATTCCTACATGGATAGAGACACGCTTTTAAGTGCTCTAAAGCCGGTGGCTTCATCTCTTGCCGGATTTATGGATGCCAGAATATCGCGTGAGGAAATTCGCAGCTCCTATCAATACCTTGCAAATAAGTTTCAGGATATCAGCGGTATTTATCACCATGAAACGATGGAGCATGTGAGTCGAATCGGTGATCTAAGCGCTTTAATTGCCCGAGGAATCGGTGCAATGGATTCCGAGGTGGATGATCTGATTATTTTTGCGCGCCTTCACGATATGGGTAAGATTAAGGTGCCGCTGGAGATCCTGATGAAGGAAGGCCCCCTTACTGGTGAAGAATATGAGATCGTAAAGAATCATACAACGTGGGGTGCCGAAATTGTCGGGGACGCGAGTTGGCTTGTGCCCGCTCGCAATATCTGCCTGACACACCATGAAAAATGGGACGGTTCCGGCTATCCTAACGGTCTAAAAGGGCATGAAATCCCAATAGAGGGAGCGATTGTTGCTATGGCGGATATTTACGATGCTCTTCGCTCCCCGCGTTCTTATAAGGATGGTTTTACGCATGAAGAAGTCGTCCGGATTATTCTTGAGGGTGACGGCAGAACGTGCCCGGATCACTTTCATCCCGAAGTCCTTAAGTGGTTTAGACGCAACCACGAAGAGCTGAAAAAAGCTTTTGAGGGGTAGCACCTCATCGTTTAAGAAATAAAAATTCAGGGATCTTCGTTAAGAGTTCACGACTCTTTTTAACAGCTGCCTCAGCCGCACTGCATTTTTTGGACGGCTTCAACATAGAGGTCCAAAAGGTTTTGTATGTCTTGATGGCAGCACATTCCGGACGGGTTCTTTACAGCGCATTCTGCACCTATTCCGGCTTGTGTCTTTTCTGCCACTTGCTTGATGGTCCTCGCTCCCTTTGCGATGGCATTGATAATACCCGCTTTTGTCACGTTGCTGCAATAACAAACCACTTCATCCATCGGTGCTTTTCCCCAATCTTTCATTGCAATCCCTCTCTTCTCTAAGGCTTGATCAATATACTTTACCCATTTGTAAACGGTAGTCAATATGTTTGGAGTAGAGAGCGGAAGCAGACACATGCTAGAATGGATGCGCTTTCTATCTTTTATAAATAGAGCGAAGGGAATGAATGGCTTGTTTCTTTATATCTTCGCCGCACTTGGTTTGGGTATTTCCTTTTTTAAGAATCGCCGCAAAACGCAAATGGCGTTGGTGAAAGCGTGGAGATCTTTTGAGGGCATTTTGCCGCAATTCTTGGCGATTATTTTCATCATTGGGATGATGCTGTCCATCGTATCGCCGCAGCAAATCACGCAGCTGATAGGTAGAGAATCCGGTTGGATTGGCGTCATCGTGGCGGCCGTTATCGGAGCTGTTACTCTTATCCCCGGTTTCGTCGCTTTTCCCCTTGTCGCCGCTTTGCTTCATAACGGAGCGGGGTATATGCAGGTGGCCGCTTTTGTCTCCACTCTGATGATGGTAGGAGTTGTCACCATTCCTCTGGAGATATTGTACTTTGGCAAACGGGCGGCGTGGATGCGCAACGCAATGGCCTTTGTCTTTTCCTTATTCGTTGCGGCGGTGGTTGGAGGCTTGATGCGATGAGTAACGTGTTCTATTGGGCAAAGCGATATCAAGCGTTTCTTGCCGTTTTGGCGGTCAATGTTTTGTTGCTTTTGGTGAATACCAATATAGGGTATCGCTCTCTTGAAAACACATGGACAAACACGAAGGAAATGCTGGCGATCATCCCCCCCGTCTTCATTCTCTTAGGGCTATTGGATGTATGGGTGG
>JAGPAO010000163.1 GCA_018063805.1 Synergistaceae bacterium
GGTGTAGTCGTACCCCAGTTCATCCAGAAACCGCTGGAATTCGGCGTTGTCCTCCTTAGGGACCTGCATCCCTGCGAGAATGCGCCCGAAATCAGCGCCGTGGTTTCGGTAATGAAAGAGGCTGATATTCCAGTGGATGCGCATTTGATCGAGAAAGCGAGTGAGCGCACCGGGGCGCTCCGGGAAGATAAAGCGATAGAGCCGCTCATTTTCCACCTGTGGTGCATGTCCCCCCACCAGATGCCGAATATGCAGCTTTGCCGTCTCATTATCCGTCAGGTTATGCGCCTTGATCCCGTTTTGGGAGAATAGCTCGATCAGCTGCTGTGTCTCGCGGCTATCCTGTATGTGGATGCCGACAAAGATGCACGCCATTCGGTCATCACCGTAACGGTAATTGAACTCGGTAATGTTTCTGTTGCCGATGAGGGCGCAGAAAGTGCGGAAGCTTCCCGGTGTTTCCGGGATGACGGCGGCAATGATGGCCTCTCGTTTTTCTCCCAGTTCCGACCGTTCGGAGACGTGGCGCAGTCGGTCAAAGTTCATATTGGCACCGCTGAGAATGGTGACAAACGTTTGATCCCGCACGCCCTCCCGCTCCGCATACAACTTGGCTCCGGCAACGGCCAGCGCTCCCGCAGGCTCCAGGATAGAGCGTGTATCCTCAAAGACGTCCTTAATAGCGGCACAAATGGCATCCGTATCGACAAGGACAATTTCATCCACAAATTGCTGACAGAGGCGGAAGGTTTCTTCGCCCACCTGTTTGACGGCGACTCCATCCGCAAAGAGCCCCACATTTTGAAGAGTAACGCGCTCCCCTTTTTCCAGAGAAAGTTGCATGGCGTTTGAGTCCACCGGTTCCACTCCGATAATGCGCGTTTCGGGCAAAAGGCGTTTCACGCATGCGGCCACTCCGGCGATCAAGCCGCCGCCGCCGACGGGAATAAAGATTGCGTCGATTTTTTGGCGGCACTGCCGGACGATCTCAATGCCGATCGTTCCCTGCCCTGCGATAACGTCCGGGTCGTCGTACGGGTGGATGAAAACGGCACCCGTTTTATTCATAAATTCCATGGCGTGCAGATAGGCATCGCTATAGGAATCACCGATCAAAACCGCTTTTGCCCCTCGCTCTGTAACGGCGTTGACCTTGATTTGCGGCGTTGTTTGCGGCATAAAGATCGTTGCCTCGCAGCCGAGCATGCAGGCGGAGAGGGCAACGCCTTGGGCGTGGTTGCCCGCAGAGGCTGCCACCACACCCCGTTTAAGCTCTTCAGTCGAGAGGCGGCTCATCTTGTTGTAGGCCCCTCGGATCTTGAAAGAAAATACGGGTTGTAAGTCCTCTCGTTTCAGCAGGATGTTGTTGCCGCATCTTTTTGAGATTCCGGGTGCCTGTTCCAACGGCGTTTCTACGGCAACATCGTACACTTTAGAAGTGAGGATGCGCTCTAAGTAGTGATTTTTCATCGCTCCGTTCTCCTTGGTCAGCTTGCTTCTTCGGCAAGTGTCTGGAGTGCAAGTTTTTTTCTGTGTTTTAGACCCAGTATGATGACGGGAAGAACCACAAACGGAATGGATAGTGCGCCGATCCAGACGTATCCCTTTGCAATAAGCGGGATCAAGCCAAAGCTGGCAACGCCCCATGAAAGGGCGACGTAAATAAAGGAGGACACCGCGTCAATTTTGGGTCCCGGCAGAGCGCCTGTCTGTTTGCACCACCAATTACTGATCCGCCGTGTGCCGCCGTAGATCAGGCCGACACCTGTTGAGATGACCGCCAAAACAATGATAAAAGAAACGATACCAACCCCAAATTCACCGCCTCCGCCGTGTTGGGTGATGTATAAAACAGGCGCTTTTTCGGCTAAGATGGTGGGGTAGTGTGCCAGAGCTCCAATAGAGGCAAGCCCAAGGACGCCTCCGTTCATCAAAAATCCATAGATAGCGGCTTTTTTAACGTCCTCCCTTGAATTTAATCCATCTGCAACCGCAATATAAGCTCCCAGCAGGGAACACTGCAGACCGCCGTACTTGGCTGCCTGCCACAAAGCGGGCCAAAACCCCTTCGGCTCGGGGGCTTGACGCACCACCTCTAGCAGAAGCGGCCAGTTTACAAAGAGATTGCTGGTATAGATGATCAACATGCCGGAAATGATCATGATCGCCATGACAAAGGCCGCTTTTCGCACAAGATCTGCCCCAAAAATAGTCAGGAAAAAAATCACCGCAGCAATGGCAATCGTGTTGAGCGTATAGGGTGTATGCAGGACTTGCTCTACAATCGTTCCCCCCGTTGCAAAGGCGACCCCCGTTGCCATCAACAGAATGGTGAGGTAAGAGATCTCCAAAAGATTGGAGAAGACGAGCTGATACGGTTTGAAGAAGGAATTTCCCCATTCCCGGTAGTCATAAATCTTATGGACTGTGCAGTAGTCCCAAGCGAGATAGAGGACGGCTGTGATAATCCCGACCGAGATAAAGGGCATGAAGAGGGCGTACCAGCCGTAGTTGACGTAGAAATCGACCAGCTGTCTGCCACTTGCGAAGCCGCCCCCAAAGTGGGTGGTAAACCAGACGGAGGCGACCGAAACAGCTCCTAACCGTGCTTTGCTTCCCATAATCTAAAACATCCTTTCCCGATTAACGGTTTTCAGTCAGCCAGAACCAGTTTGCCCGGATTGATGATCCCGAGCGGGTCAAACGCCGCTTTGATCCCTTTGTGGATCTCCCGTTCGGCTATGGATTGGGAGGCGAGCAGTGCGGGAAGCTTGATGTGTCCTACGCCGTGCTCGCCGCTGCCCACTCCGCCAAGCTCAACTGCCTGTGCGATGAGGTCTGCGTAGAATTCTTCGGAGTACTCCGCCCACTTTTCCGGCGTCATATCCTTGGGTTTCATCGCAAGCGGGTGTAAGTTGCCGTCTGCGATGTGCCCCAGATTAGCGACGGTAACGCCCCATTTTTTGCTCGTGGTCTCAATGATTTTCATCATCGTGGGGATTTCGGACAGAGGAACGACGACGTCACCGGAAAGAGAGGTGTAGGGATCCGCGGCTCTCATTCCCTCCGCCAAATTCTGCCGTACCTGCCACATGGCGTTGGAGTCTGTCCGGCTTTCGGCGACGAACACTTCAAGAGCTCCGTGTTCCATGCAGAGCTTACCCACCTTTTCATAGCCGTCCTCCAACTGCTGCTCCGAATCTCCCTCAACCTGTATGAGGAGGTACGCCTCCGCGCGATCCTGATACGGAAGCTCTGTGGATAGATAGCGGGTGGTGAGTTCTACGGAGAGTCGGTCCAAAAATTCGCAGGAAATCACTTTCGCTCCCGATCCGATAACTTTTGCGACGGAGACAACCATGGAATCCAGATCGGGGAACGCCACCAGAAGGTTGACGAGTTTTCCGGGTGCGGGCTCCAAATGAACGATGATTTTTGTGATGATACCGAGAGTTCCCTCCGATCCGATCATGAGTTGCATGATCGGATATCCCCACGTGTCCTTGCGGTACTTGCCCCCCAAGTTGAGGACGGCACCGGAGGCGGTGACGACTTCCATGCCGAGGATGTGCCGCCGCGTGTTGCCGTAGCGGATAACCTTCCCGCCGCCTGCGTTGGTGCCGATGTTTCCGGATATAAAACTCATCTCTGTACTCATCGGGTAGCCCGCGTAAAGGAACCCCTTCTCCGCCACGCTGCGACAGAGGTCGTTCGTGACGACGCCCGGTTCCACAACGGCGACGCGGTTGATGGGGTCAATCTCAAGGATGCGGTTCATCTTTTCAATGGAGAGGACGATGCCGCCGTAAATAGGAATAGCCGCGCCTGCGATGCCGCTCCCGGCCGCTCGAGGGGTGACGGGGATGCGGTATTTGGAGGCGACTTGCATGACGGCGGAAACTTGCTCCGTATTCTCCGGTTTGACAAGGACGTGGAACTGGTGGGCAAAAATGCTCCCCGTCGTGTCATAGCTGTAGCTCTCCAGTGTCTCCTGATCCGTGTAAACGTTTTTAGAGCCGATGCTGTTTTTCAGCTCTTCAACAACGGCAGTCGTAACTTTTCCGAATTTGGGTGAACTTTTAGGCTGGTGCATCTAGCGTGCGCCTCCCTTTGTTTTTATCATATCAATAAGCTGCGGCAATACTTCCTGAACGTCTCCGATAATGCCAAGGTCTGCTGTTCGAAAAATAGGTGCCTCCGGATCGCTGTTGATGGCGATGACGGCACCGGAACCGGACATTCCTGCTATATGCTGCACCGCTCCGGAAATGCCGCAGGCGATGTAAATTTGCGGGGTAACGGCTTTTCCCGATAGTCCCACTTGAGCGGAGTAGGGCGCCCATCCCAGATCCACCGCGTTTCTTGAGGCTCCGACGGAACCTCCAAGCAGGGTTGCCAGTTCCTCCAGTAAACGGAAGTTTTTCTCCCC
>JAGPAO010000164.1 GCA_018063805.1 Synergistaceae bacterium
TTCATCCTTTATTCCTCCTAAGATGCGGCAAGCACGTTTTAATTTCCAGAATTTATATTTAAAATAAAACGAGAAATACAGCTAACTCCGGATTATTATACACAAAACCAAATTTAAACATAGAGCTATCGCATATTTCTCCTCAAGTCAGAAAAAGCGTTAGACCTGCCGATTCTCGTTGTTTTACGCTATTCTTTGTTACAAAACGCCGCTTAAGGTACGGGGTATAATTTCTCGCCCATTCATTCAGGGTCAATAACCTCTCCATTGCTATCAGATGCTGCATTAGCGGTTCGACGACGAATCCACAATACGCTTCCGACTATAAGAAACGCTCCGTACCGGAGAGCCAATACCACGGAATAGATATCTCCGCTCTCACTATACGCCTTTGTCAGATCGTTCATGGAAATCAGAATCCATGTCTGCCCGCTGCCTACATCAAACCGCACACAGTTCACCAGGATTTCTCCCCACTCGGTATCCGCGGTATACATGTAAGAATCCGCTCCTTGGCGTATCTTTTCCAAAGCTACGCTGAGCTTGGGATCCGTGTACGCCTCTTTGTAGTTGTTCACAACATAGTTATAAAAAAAAGGGAACACAACTGTCCCGTCAAGGGCTGTGATCAACGGGCTAGGAAAAGACGAAAAAACCACTTGTTCTCTTTTTTTTTCAACCCCAAAAACATCCCGTAATAAGATTTCTTGCATCCCTCCAAGCGTATTCTCTATACAGGCGACGCCAACCAGGCGACCTTGTCTGATAATCGGTGCACTGAAGGAGATAACGCGAATCTTGCGACGCCAGGAAAGGGGAGAAAGATAGGTGGTCTGTGTTTTCATTGCTCCGAGATACCAGGGATCTTTATATAAATTTTCTTCGCCATAATTGCGGCAAAGAACCTCTTGCCCCTTAAATCCATTTGAAACTAAAGCGCCCACCATCCCACCTGTTTCACCATAACTGTCTCGGCCTGTAACATTAACGTCTTCTTCGTTGAATGCATCCGGCAAAAATAGAAACTGTACAGCTGAAATAATCCTACCTCTTTCTTTATCATAGGCAGCAGCACGCGCGATCTCCAACGCCTTGTTGAACGTATTCGCCTCAGCAAGGCTACTTGCCAAAAGCTCAACCGACTCCTCCCGTTGCCTGAAATATTTCGAGATCCCCAAGGTTGCAGCGAGAGAATCGGTACGCGCTTTTTTCTGAAGTTGGGAAGCTACCCACTCCTTTGACTCGCCTCTCAAATACACCAATGGTACTGTTGTTATGAGAGCAACAAGAAGAACCAAGGCAAAACGAGAAGTAAAAATCCCCCTCCCCTGAACGACACGCCGCATTCCTCTCTCGTTTTCACCGGGATCACCCGCCTTTTCCGAGCACTTTGAAGGTTGCAGGCGTTCGACTTCTTGTCGTTTTTCTGCTGCTTTCCTTTGCTCCGCCTCTTTCCTCCGCTTTGCTTGTTGTTTCTTCTGCCATGGCGAATGATAGTCGTCTAAGCGCACACTGCATCCCCCTTTTTGCCACTATTTTCGGCAATGGCAATGCCACAATAGACAGAGTTACTCTATTAATCCGGCCCCTGCGATTGAAACAAAATCCCCAGTCGCGTCACCAGAACGGCCAAAAGAAAGTACCCCGTCAATAAGTTTAACGTAACGGCAATCAGCGCCAGCGCAGACAACCACGGGCTATCCGGGATAACCGCCACATTGACCCCGCCGAATCCGAGGGTCACCATCGTTGCAGTGGCGAAACAAAGAAGCTGCAGCATCCAAAGACCTGCGGTATGGAGTTGAATCGGTTGGATTTGCTCCAATATACGAGGTTCAAAATAATCAATCATTCCGTATAAAATCATAAAAACACAAACCATCCGTAAAAACATTTTAAGTATCCGCGATGTGTTACTCCCATAATCCGACACCCACCAAAAACCCTTTACGGGGCATAAATAAAGCCTATCAAGCCACTTAAAAATATTTGGATACGCCTTAGATATTTTTACATCATACCTATTCTTTATTGAATTTTCAGCATACCATTTTTCCCACTGCATACGCCGAATATTATTCTCAAGGCGACATTTGATACGTGGACCCACACGGACAGATGAAAGACCCACGCCTGTGAAATTCGTTTTATCATCGATAGTGCAACTGACAATAAAAGTTTTTCCATTCACAATAGCATAAGAAAAATCGGCGCCATCTAAATACACTTCGCTAAATTTAGTACCCTCTAAATGTGCAAACACAAAATTAGCACCCGTTAAATCCGCTTCCATAAAAGTAGCATCTTCTAAGAACGCCACCTTAAAATAAGCACCATACAAGTACACTTTAAAAAAAACAGCACGTTCTAAATGTGCGCTATGAAAATTAGCACACTCTAAATGCGCTAACCCGAAACCAGCACCTTCTAAATGCGCTGACAAAAAATTAGAATTCGTTAAATTTGCTAGTCCAAAATTAACACCATTTAAAAATGCGCCAATAAAACACGCGCACTTTAAATTTGCTCCCCCTAAATTAGCACGTTCTAAATGCGCTCCTATAAAATTAGCGCCCTCAAGCCATATCTTCTCTTCTGAATTATTATTCCTCCACTCATTCCACTCCGTCATATCCTTTTTCTCCGAACAGCGCAACAGCATCTCATACTGCTGTTGATCACGCCACAATCCTATAACCATCTCCACGGCAGCATCTCCCCCTCATTGATTTTCTCCAACTATTTTACCCCCTATCCGTTCCGTAAACCCAACGCCGGTATTTCCGGTGGTACAATAACGCCTATGTACAGCTCGTAAGGATTGGAGGCACAGAGATGATAAACGCCTATACCGCCGCGGATTTTCGCCAAGCGGATGAAATCGCAATGACCCACTACGGTATTCCCGGCGCAGTTCTGATGGAGAATGCGGGGCGCGGCGCGTGCGAAGTTCTGTTAAAGCGGTACCCCGAGGCAAACGATTTTTTGATCCTCTGCGGGCCGGGAAATAACGGCGGGGACGGGTTTGTCATCGCCAGGCATCTGGCCTTAAATGGGCGCAGGGTCTTTATCATCACTTCCGCCGCACCGGAAACATACCGATCGGACGCAGCGGTTAACTGCAACAGCGCGTTTAAGCTGGGCCTCCGCATCAGAACATCATCGGATATGAGCGACGACGAGATAAAACAAGCCGTCTGTGATTCCTCCGTGGTTATAGACGCACTCTTGGGCACGGGAACGACGGGTGCCCCCAGAGGGGAAGTGTTGCGGCTCGTCTTGGCCTCTTTAAACGCCAAACAAGCGGCGGCCGTTGATATCCCCAGCGGTGTGGACGCAGACACGGGAGAAATTCCGGGATTGTCCGTCAAAGCGGATGTGACGATTTCCTTTTCCGCCGCCAAAAAAGGGCTTTATATCACGCCGGGAGCCTCCGTTGCCGGAGAAATCGCCCTTTGCCCCATAGGGATTGCGCCGGAGTTGATTTTGCCCCAAACACCGAGTGTATCCATTATCAACCGAAAGGATTTAAAACGCTTCCTCCCCACCCTATCGCTTGAAGCGTACAAGGGAACCAGGGGGGCTCTTTTGATTATCGGCGGATCGGACAACTACAGGGGGGCACCACTGCTTGCAGCTCTTGGAGCGTTGCGATCCGGTTGTGGCTTGGTCGTATTAGCCATCCCTGATTTTATGGCGGATAGTGCGGCAGCGTTTTTGCCGGAGGCGATCATCGAGCCCATACCATCCGATGGAGAGACCATGGATCTGAACCGGCTCGATGCCATCGCGCAAAAATGGGCGCACACATGCAAGGCTACGGTGATTGGGCCGGGGCTTAAACGAAAGACCGAGGATGATTCGGCGTTTAAATATTTCTGGAGAAATTGGCGCAAACCGCTCCTTGCGGACGCCGGTGCCTTTGATTTTTTAGCCAACATACCGAATTTACCCAAACGCGCTGATTCTGTGATCACACCCCACGCGGGGGAAGCCGCACTATTGCTCTGCACGACAGCAGAAGAGATCATGAGCCGTCGTCTTCGCAGTTGCCGGCAACTCAGCGATGATTTCGGAGTCGCTGTGCTGAAGGGGCGCAACACGCTTGTTTCAGACAAAGACCATGTAACCATTATTGACGAGGGAAGCCCTGCACTGGCAACAGCGGGCTCGGGAGACGTGCTCAGCGGGGCAATCGGCGCTCTGCTTGCGGCAGGCTGCTCCCCTTTTGAAGCCGCCTGCGGAGGAGCTCTTTTACACGCAACGGCGGGTTCTCTGCTGATGGAAAGAGGAAAAGAAAGCGGCGTTCTCGCCAGAGAAATAGCCGATACAATGTCTGAATGTATCCATAATACAGCTGCACTTATTTGATAGATTGGGGATAGAGGAATGGGAAAGATCAAAAATATTGGAATTATTA
>JAGPAO010000165.1 GCA_018063805.1 Synergistaceae bacterium
TAATATGACAGCGGCAGCGACAACCGGCCCTGCGAGGGGGCCTCTGCCCGCCTCGTCCGTCCCCGCAACGATCACGTTAATTCCTCCCAGGGGGGCCTCTCCCCGGGCTCCTCTAAGCTGACCCCTCCGATTTTACCGGTGGACAGCGATTCGATAAGCATCTTCCCAGCCGCTTCTTTATCCACCACACCCCCGGAAGCCAACTTACCCAACCGACGGCCGATTTGTTCCAACAGCTCATCCGCCGTCCCCTCCATGGGGATATTCCACGTCTTTTCAATTTTGTGAAGCAATCCGTGCCGCGAAAAATAACTCAGGCACTCCAGCGCATGCCCCTCCCAAGAACCGATGACCTGCCCGCGAGTCGATGCAATCCAGCTCAGCATCCGATGCGCTCTTGCATCGGAATGCGGGTCTAATATTCCCGGAGAGTCCACCACCAAAAAGCCCTGCCCTTTAAACCAGGATACCCCTCTGGTGATCCCGGGTATGCCGCCGACTGGAGCGGCTTTTCTCCCTACCAGTTGATTTAAAAGCATTGATTTACCGACATTCGGTGTTCCGACCACAGCAAGCCGTAATTCGCGGAAAGCGGGTTTCAGCGCGAGCAAGTGTTTCCTAAACGCGGGTGGGATTCCCTTATGCAGATCCATTGCCCACGCTATTTTCCCCTCTTTTTTAAAAGCCTCCAGCCATTTTTTAGTGATGGCCGGATCGGCTAAATCTGATTTGGACAAAATCGTCCAGACGCGGAAACCTGAAAAGAGGTTCAATACAGGAGAGGAGGATAACCGAGGCGCTCGCGCGTCTCGAACCTCCAGAACAAGATCCAACTGCTTGGAAAGCGCCTCCATTTGGCGCGTTCCCCGAGCCATATGACCGGGAAACCATACTGTTCTCGGCATCGTTATTCCAGCAATCCCATACGAGAGAGGGGCCAATAGCGGAAAACAGCCGGCCCTCGAACATATTTATCGGGAACAAACCCCCAAAAGCGCCCATCTTGCGAATTAGGGCGATTATCCCCAAGACAGAATAAGTTCCCTTCCGGAACCGTTTGTTGCTCCATATCAAAGCTATCCGTATTTCTCACATACGGCTCGGCAATTTCCCTATCGTTAATAAACACTCGTCCCTGACGCATTTCAACCGTATCCCCCGCTATCGCAATAACGCGTTTAATAAAGTCCCTTCTGGGATCGACCGGATATTTAAAAACAATAATATCTCCGTGCTGCGGATCTTTTTTAGGTAAGTGGTACCAAAATTTCACGACTAAAACCCTATCTCCCGGCTCCAGCGTGGGTATCATCGAACCGCTTGGAATCCAAAACGCCTGAATCACAAAAGTGCGAAGGATCAAAGCCAAAACAAGTGCCCATAAAACAGTTTCTATCGTTTCCCGCCACCACGGTTTTACCATTCCCATAATGCCTCCCATTTATTAGCCCATCCGATTGTTTGTGTTCCCTATCATCACCCTTTTTGCGCTTCGTTGAACCAGTAGCATCACCGATTCATACACACTAAGAGTGAATCTATAATACAACACACTTGTAAACCATACCACATTACAGCTCGATTCAATAGGGAGGGACACATTTTGAAACGTTATCTCGGTTATTTTTTTCTCGCCTTTGCCCTCATCAGCCTTGTTGTTGCCATAAAAGATCTTTCTGCGACAAAGGACACTCCTAATGAGTTGGCGGGTTTCAGCAAAAAAAACCACACCGCCGTCATTCTCTTTCGCGGAAGCGGTTTTTGCCCGACGTGCGATATCATGGAAAAACTGACGTCGGAACTTTTCAACGGAGCCCTTTCAGAGGACAAGGCCTCCGGAGCCGTGACCTTCACTAAAATCAACCTTGAAGAACCGGCGAACGAGCATTTCTTTTACGACTACGATCTGGTAACCACATCCATCGTGCTGAGCAGAATAGAAGACGGAAAAGAGACGCGCTGGAAAAACCTCGCCGACGGCTGGAAGCTTGCGGAAACATCGCCGGAGGCATTTAAGCAGTACGTTGAAAAAGAAACGCGCCAATTTGAAACCACAGGAGGGATCAAGCGATGACTTCGACGTTCTTTTGGGGAGCCATTACGACCCTCTGGCTTGGCATTTTAGCGACGATATCCCCATGCCCCCTTGCCACCAACATTGCCGCCGTTTCCATTATTACAGGCGGAGGAGGCAAAACACCGCAAAATGCCTTTATCACAGCCGCCAGCTATGGGCTGGGACGCATGGTGACGCACGGTTTTCTGGGAATCCTTATCCTTAAAGGATTAGTCTCTGCGCCATCACTTGCTGTCAGACTGCAAGCCGCCCCCGCTCGCCTGGCCGGCCCCTTCTTCATCATCGTGGGAATTATTCTCCTGGAATGGCTGGAGGTCAAACTCCCCGGCGGCCTAAAGAAAAAAATACTGGCGAAACGCCCCTCAGGGCCTCTGGGTACCTTCGCCGTCGGCTGCGCGTTCTCCCTCATTCCCTGTCCGGAAACGGCGGCTCTTTTTTTTGGCGGAATGATCCCCTTGGCGGTACAAGAAAGCTCCCTTGTCTTATACCCCGCACTCTTTGGTGCGGGAACAGCGCTCCCCGTGATGGTCATTGGAATCACGCTTTCTCTCGGAGTGAACCAACTGGTAAATCAGCTCGGTAAAATCCGCTCCATCGAACCCATCCTGAGAAACCTCACCGGATACAGTTTCTTGGGTATCGGAATTTTCCTGACGCTGGACAATATCTACAACTTGATCTAAGCTCAGTGCGCGGTGATATCCTTCCCATGGGGGTATTGAGCTTATGCTGTACCAATAGGAGGTATGTGGCATGCGCAAGTATCGCTGTATCGTTTGTAAGCATGAATTTGAAGTGGGGAGTAAGGAAACTCCATACAATTGCCCAAAGTGCCGAGAACGCTTTATTGAGCTGATGGAAGGGCTACCTGTTAAGGGAAAATCATGGGGCAGTAAGAGCTACAGCGTCAAAAACACAAAATAAACGCGCGGGGCTTGTAATCCATCGAAAAAAAGGGTACAATCTCCTACGTTCACTTAAGGGCGATTAGCTCAGCGGGAGAGCGCTTCCCTCACACGGAAGAGGTCACAGGTTCGAAACCTGTATCGCCCACCAGAAATAGCAACGGCTCAGAGGATTTTACTCTGAGCCGTTTTATTATACTTAACCTCCATATAACCTCTAAAATTTTTAAAGCATTCAATTTCGCCCTTCTAATTTGGTGGGCTTTATTTATAAAGACACCAAAGAGAGACGGATTATCCCGAGGTATTTGCTTTGAGAACTTCTCCAAGCACACCCTCAAGATTTAACATTTCCGGCTTTTGGTGCCTTGGATTTACAATGCAAATGTAGCCGTTCTTGGTTTGTTCTGTGAGCCCTTTCTACTTTGCCATTATGCCTTGGGGGTTGCTACTCTGATTCTTTTATGAAAAATCCCTTTTTCTTTATAGCGAGCTTCAAAAACAGAGAGATTATCAGAACCTAACAGCGCGTTGGTGAATTCCGTCCCGCTATCTGTTTGGGCACATTGTAGCTGCTGTGCTTATCACAGATGACTCGATAAGGAAGCCTGCTGCATTCGTCCACTGCTGTATATTGGTATAGTTTTCCTGTCTTTCCAACACAGCATGACCTTGGTACATATTTCACGTCAATCTGGACCTTTTCACCGGGAATCTGAGGTGTGTAATACGGTTTATTAACTCGCTTTTTACGTCTTTTTTTCTTGAAGATCAAGCCTAATCTACGCATGGCACAGTACCGAGAAGACAAACCGCGCCGATAGCCATGTTGAACTCGTAAAACCATGTAAAAACAGACATCCTAGACACATGATGCCAGGCGGACAGCTTGGGTAACATAACACCCTGACGTCAATAGCCTTCAGAGCGTATCCTACTCATAGGGAATCATCCTTCTGGTAAATTTGTACTTGGCGGTTCAAACTACCAGTTTACAGGATGATTCCCTTTATTTCTTGTTCTATCTTCCCATAGTTCGGATTCGCTATTTGCTACCAGTCACACATCATTCTATAATGTACACCTGAGATATGAGTATGTGTCGACTGTTTCAGACTATTTGGCGATAATAAAACAGCCTCTGCACAGTATGTTTCAGATTGTTTTTACAGAGGATCCACTTTTCTTAATCTGGAAAAACATCAATAATCCAAGAGAGACAAGCCCAATGACATCCGTGATCGCCTCGGGAATAATCAAACAAAGAGCGGCGACGACAAACAGCGCGCGCATCGACTTAGAAAGATTCCCCTTCCAATAGCCGATAACCCCAATACCGAGCCCGACAACACCGACGGAGCATGTAAAGAAAACCCACGCGATATCCAAGGGGCTTCCAATTCCAAGAAGGGCGGGATTGTAAAC
>JAGPAO010000166.1 GCA_018063805.1 Synergistaceae bacterium
GAACTCAGCCCCAGTGTACCCAAGATGAAGATAGAGATATTACTCCACGGCACAATGGGAGAAAAAGCCGTTCCGGTATCCTCAAGCATTCGGGAGAGATTTCTCCGGCTGAGATTGAATTTATCAAACAGGGGGGCCAGAAGCGGCCCGACGATGGCAAACGTCACCAGATAAACGCCTGTAAGGGAGGCCAAGATCAAGTGCAGGATATAGCTGAAAAACAGGAGCGATTTTCTCCCCGTTGTGTATTTTTCAACGGAATTCAGAAACATAGAAAACACGCCGCAAGAATTCAGCGATGCGCTGAAAATCGCCGCTCCGATAATGAGCCCGACGGAGGGCATCATGCTCAGCAATCCCCCGCGGTTGATCATCGCATCCACGGCAGCAACCCCTGTGGATTTCCCGAGTCCCGCTGTACAGGCAACCAACACCTGCTTCACCGTGTTTCCCTGAACCCCCATCGAAAGAATCATCGCCAGGATAATGCCCACGCCGAAGACCGGTATCGTCGGTTTTTTCATGAATATCAGAACCAACACCACGACGGGGGGCAACAGAAGGAGGATATTGAGCTTGAAATTTGCCTCCAAAGTGTTCAGGATGAGGAGATAGTTTTCGTTCGCCGCAAGGTTTTGCTGCTGAAAATTCAAACCGAGCACCGCATACAACGCCAATGAAATCACCAGACAGGGAAGCGTCGTATAAAGCATGGACTTGATGTGGTCGTAAATATTGACATTGCATACCGACGGAGCCACGATTGTGGTGTCGGACAGCGGCGAAAGTTTATCCCCAACCAAAGCGCCAACGACAATCGCTCCGGCGGCGTACGGCAGAGGAATCCCCAACCCCTGAGCCACACCCATCAGGGCGACTCCGATCGTCCCCATGGTTCCCCAAGACGTTCCCGTCATCAAAGACATCGCACAACACAGAAGACAGGCTGCAATTAAAAAAAACGGGGCTGGGAGATACTTCAGCCCATAGTACATCAGAAGCGGAATCGTCCCCGATGACATCCATGAACCGATGAGTATGCCGACAAACATCATGATCGCCATACCCATAAACATCTTCTTTACTGTTTCGCCCATATTTTCCTCAAAGACGGCCCACTGGCAGCCAAAAGCCATCCCCAGATAAATGGCGGAAAGAGAGGAAAATATCAGACAGACCGCAGGGTTGACCTTTAAAACACCCACTCCGTACAAAAGCAGCGACAGGGAAACTAAAAATATGATCATGGACTTGGATCCGCTTAACTCTTTTTTTGCTCCGACAACCAAAAAAAACACCTCTTCTATAATTTTTTATAATAAATTAAAACAACCAGATCGGGCTGGACCAGGCGATCGCTTTGTCCTTCTGATAAACCCTTGCGTAGTAATACGCCCATCCGTCCTTAAGCCAACTGCTGTCGGTAAAGACAAACTCCATATCGCTGTCGCTGCCCCGATGTGCATAAACAGATCGCCCCATCGATATAATCTCAACGACATCGATCTCCGCCGTGCCGATCACCTTGACCTTAATCACACGCTCGGGGTTGTCTTCGCAGGATAAAATACTCCCCATATCCCTGCCGTTGATGCTGAAATCCAAAAGGATACGCTCCCCCGTGGTTGCATATACTCTTCGGTTGCGCAAGGCTTCAAACAGACTCTCTTGATCCAGCTTATCCGCCTTCACACACGTCAGCCCACCCCTGTAACTCTCCAGAGCTTCCGAGAAAACCCAATGGGAGTAGCCCGGATTTCCCGCATGGGTATCGCTTCCGGCGATAAAACCCAACACATACCCCTTCGCCAGAGCGTGGTGCACCGAGTGCCCCTCATAGAGCGCACCTCCGATGATCGGTCTTTCGCACCCTTCGCATTCAGAATTTCCCCAGCCGGAATAGATTTCAACCAGCCGCTGTATCTCTTCATCGTGGATTTCCCAACTGCCGAGCATTACTTTTTTGGCCGTATGGTGCGGAACGGTAAGCGCCTTTGTCTTTTGTTCCTTCAACTGCTCCCATAGCTGAGCCGGGGTGTAGCTGCCGGGATCCACGCACCGACGGATCGGCTCGTCATAAGATCCGTAGTACACGTTGCGATCTCCGCCAAATTCCGGGGCCGGTGCGTCGTTGTGGTACTCATACCCCAAAATAGGCACAAATTTGCCGGACTCGTAAAACTCTTTATTGATATCCTGTATCTCTTTCCACTGTTTATCCGTCATATAACAACTCAACGAAAGATGCGCCGTCTCATTGTTATTGGTATACCGCCCCGCATCAGGATCGGTCAGTGCGCAAAAATCAAGGGCGGCTACGTCTCTTGCGTATTCGTAGTAGGATCTGCCGCTGCCTCTCCCCCACTGAATCCCCGTATGACCGTGCATATCGCCCCAATAGCGGTGCTCAAACGCGCCTTCCGAGTGCGAAACCGCCGGGTTGCTCTCCGCAGTCAAATGACCCTCGCGATCCGCCGCTGCAATACGAATAACGCCCGCTCGCCGCGGAGTGACCGTTATTTTTTTGACCCCGCAATCCTCCTCGGCAAAGACGCCTGCATAGACCTCTTCCCCATCCATAAAACAACGGAGGCTGCCCGTGTGCCCTGTCACCAGGTTATGAAGCGCATCCACCGCAAAAACCGTCGCGATAAAATCGGTGCCGCACACCACGTCAGAGGGGATCACCGCTTCCAGCGCCACCGCTTTTCCCGGAGTCACCAGACATACGGGCGGGTTGGGGACAAGGTAGTAACCGCTGTAGGGAGCTTCCAACTGCCCCTTACAGTCAACAGCCACATCAAACTGGGGGTAACCGGCAACAGGGCACACACAGGACGCCGCCTGCTGCGTATAGGAGGTATCCCCATAGGTGAGCACCACTTCATCCCCCTCTATAAGCGGTTTTCCGGAAACTCTGACCCAAACATGCGTCCCCACATGTTCCGAGACATTTTCTGTCTTGCTGCGGTCGGGGCCTCTTTTCCACCATTCATTTTCAACGTGGAACGGTTTGAGCGTGACTCCGTCCCGAGTGGTGGATACCGTTGTGTAACCCGGATAGATCGGCATGTCGATCTGCGGTTTGGTGAATCCGAAAGGGATCGTAAAGCGAATGACGCCGTTTGGATGGATCGTTTTTTCCCCAACGGTATAGGTGATTCGAAAGGTCGTTTTCTCCCCTGATTGGACAGATTTGGGAAAAACGGCGATGATCCCTATGCCGCATCCGATTTCTTCCATCCCGTTGTGCATGATTTGGATTTCATTAAAATGCTTTAACCTCTTTGCCAATATGCTTCCTCCTATAAACCAAGACCCGTTTCTTTGCATCGCGACGAAAGTTCTGCCGCGGCAGTTTCTCTCATTCACGCTTCATCATGGTAACGAGATAACGATGATATGGATCTAATCGATTAAAGTCAAGCCCCTAACCCGGCTCGGAATCGCTATTGCAAGATCATCCAAAACAGGGGAGAATCAAACGAGTGTGTGAGGTTATTTAAAAAGAAACGCGATGGGTCTCTTAAAACACCCGGCACAGGAACCGTCTTAAATAAAGAACACCTTAAAGGAGAAAATAAGAATGGCTGATCATAAAAAAGAGCAGGAACGCGCGGAGCTGCACCGCACGATTTGGGGCATTGCAAACGATTTGCGCGGCAGTGTGGATGGATGGGATTTTAAGCAGTATGTATTGGGGATGCTCTTTTACCGCTACATCTCCGAAAATCTGGCCGGGTATATCAATCTAGGCGAGTGGGAAACCGGGCAAACGGAGTTTCGATACGCTCAGATAACAGATAAAGAAGCAGAGCACGCCCGCGCAGAAATTGTGGAGACAAAAGGCTTTTTCATTCTGCCGAGCGAGCTTTTTCAAAATGTCCACAGCCGCGCCGCTTCGGACGAAAACTTGAACGAAACGCTGGAAAATGTCTTTAAACACATTGAGGCCTCGGCGCAAGGCGCGGATAGCGAGGACGATTTCAGAGGGCTTTTTGACGATATCGATGTAAACAGCAACAAATTAGGCCCCACCGTATCCAAGCGGAATGAAATGCTCGTCAAGTTGATGAACGGCGTTGCTCAGATGAAGTTGGGCGACTACCAGGACAACACGATTGACGCGTTCGGCGATGCGTACGAGTTTTTGATGGGCATGTACGCCTCCAACGCGGGCAAGAGCGGCGGCGAATACTACACCCCTCAAGAAGTTTCCGAGCTGCTCACCCGCTTGACGCTTGTGGGCAAAACCGAAGTCAACAAGGTGTACGACCCCGCTTGCGGATCGGGCTCCTTGCTGCTCAATTTCGCCAAAATACTGGGCAAGGAAAACGTGCGCCAGGGTTTTTACGGGCAGGAGATCAACATCACCACCTACAACTTGTGCCGCATCAA
>JAGPAO010000167.1 GCA_018063805.1 Synergistaceae bacterium
GTGTGTAACACACCGCCCTCCGGTTCATTAAAAATTATTGCAGGCGATCTCGAAGTAGGCCTGTCCGTGCAAGCAGGCGGGGCATTCTTTTAAGGCATCTTTTCCTTTGTAAACATAGCCGCAGTGAGTGCATTTCCATTCCACTGCTTCTGTTCGGTGAAAAACCTGATTGTTTTTGACATTATCGTGCAGTTTTCTGTAGCGTGCTTCGTGCTGTGCTTCGACTTCCGCAATTTTTCTAAAGCAAACAGCGATATCGGCAAAGCCCTCTTCTTCTGCCACGTTTGCGAACGAGGGGTACAGTTTGAACCACTCGTCATGCTCGCCGTCCGCTGCATATTTTAAGTTTTCCAGGGTACTCCCCATGCCGATGGGGTAGTCCGCCTGAATCGTCACGGCTTCACCGCTCAGGGTTTCGGATAGAAAATTGAAGAATCTTTTGGCGTGTACCACTTCGTTATCCGCAGTTTCTATGAAAATGTTGGATATTTGCACAAAGCCCTCTTTTTTGGCGATAGAAGCGTAATACGTGTAGCGATTTCTGGCCTGTGACTCTCCCGCAAAAGCTTTAAGCAGATTTTCAGCTGTTTTGGAGCCCTTCAATTCTCTCACGATTCTATCCCCTTTATTATGTTTTTCAGCCGGTGGAACCGCCGGGAGTATGGAATGTAAAGAACGGGCAAGTGGCACGAAACGCTCGTTGCTCCGCAGGAAGTGCCGATGCATTCCATTTCATTATTTGTTAATTCTTGTAACGCTCTATATGATACTCTTTTATGGCGAATATAGATACAGCGGAAGAGTCCCCATTGTTTTTTAAGTGATGGAGCATGCCTTGTTAGTCCTTCCCACTGATGCTAGAATTTACAGGCAATTAAGCGTCTGTGTTCCCTGCTTGTTGCGGAATGGGTGAATGCCCATAAATGACGGAGGTGTTACTCATGGCTAATGAAGATCGATTGCAGGCACTATTGGAGCAACTGACGGAAATGGAACAAATGGAAAGCCGCGAGGAATTGGACGGTTTGTCACAGCTGGCAAAAGAGATTCTGAGCCTTGATCCGCTCAATCCACGGGCTAAATTGGCTCTGTGGGCGTCTCTTGAGGAGGACGAGGCGGCAAAATCCCTCTACCTTCTGGAGGAGGCACTGGATGCCGTTCGTCCTCTTGTCAACGAAGGAACGCCCGGAATGCCCGAAGATGACATCAATGCAGAGACGTATGGTGCGTCCCTTGAATGCCTCAGTGTTTTCAACTATAACTTGGAGAACTACGAAAAGGCATTGGCTTTTGCAAAAGAGTTGGTGGCGTTTGATGACGAGGGGCTCTATGAGGGGCGTATTCCTCTGTACTGTGCGTTGCTTAAACTGGAAAAGCACACGGATATTTTGAGTGCGCTGGATGCAGATCCGCTGGAAACTTTAGTGGGAGAATATGCGCGCGCCTTTGCACACCACGGAATGGGCGAGGAAGAGGATGCGTTGGAATCGTTGCTTCAGGCCATTTCAATGGCTCCGGATCTTCCCTTTTTCATCCTTGGAATCTGGGGTATCCCCGAAGAGGATGAGGATATTGACGAAGAGATGGAGGATTTACTCCATCAGGCAATGGCTCTTTCCGAGCCCTGTCTCTCCAGCCCTGCCAATGTTGCGTTCATGTGTCAGCCCGTCTATATGTTGGGGTATTTGACGGATCGCATTTCCGATCCTGAGGAACTGGAGCTGTTGGAGAAGGACTTTGAGCAGCGTGATATTGCCGATCAGATGCAGGAAGCGAAAGATCGAATCTTTGAGATGATCGACAAGGAGCAGACGCAGGAAGAAATTGACGAAGAGGCTCTGCAGGCGGTTCATGCTATCCTCCAAGGCGAAAAGGAATAAACTGAAAAGAACGCGATGAAAAAACTGGTTGTATTGACGGGGGCCGGAATCAGTGCGGAGAGCGGCATCAAAACATTTCGTGATTCGGGCGGTTTGTGGGAACAGCACGACGTCATGGATGTCGCCAGTATTGATGGGTGGTACCGAAACCCATCGCTGGTTCTTGAATTTTACAATCAGCGCAGAAAGCAGCTTGAATCAGCACACCCCAACCGCGCACACGTCCTTCTAGCCGAATTGGAGAAGGACTTTGACGTGCAGATTATCACGCAGAACGTGGATAATCTGCACGAGCGCGCGGGAAGCCGACACGTGCTGCACCTCCACGGAGAGCTGACAAAGGTGCGAAGTTCCAAGTCAACGGCACACGTTGAGGACATCGTTTATCGCGAGATTCACCCGGGGGATCTGTGTGCCGATGGGTCGCAGCTGCGCCCTCATATTGTCTGGTTTGGAGAAGCCGTTCCGCTCATTGAAGAAGCGGAACGGCTTGTTTCCGAAGCGGACATTTTTGCCGTCATCGGTACCTCCCTCAACGTCTATCCTGCGGCTGACCTTGTAACCTCCCTGCCGCAGGAGGCTCGTGCTTTTCTGATCGACCCCAACACGGTTGCGCGTAAGCTGCCGAAGCAGTTTACCGTCATCAAAGAAAATGCAACCGTGGGTGTGGAGCGGATGATTCAGCTTTTAGGCGGCTGAACAATCCCTCTCGGTTTGCAAATGATTTCATGAATTGCGGTCTCGAAAATCCTTGAGCCGTGTGCCAGGCGCATTAAGACGGCTGTGTCCGCACCTCTACCCGTTCCCCCGATGGAAATAATATCCTCCCCATACGGTATGGCCCCATTATCTAAGGCCATGGTGGCGCATTCCACGGCTACTTTAGTTCCTGCGCCAAATATGCGGAGCGTATGAGCCATCACTTCAACGGGGTACACTCCTCCGAATTTGCCGCTGAGGCTTCGCTCCACACCGGATAGAACGTGAGTGCCTGTTACCACTTTTATCCCTTTTTCCGCCAGTTTTGCCCGATTCTCCGCTCCCATTTCGTCCGCGCCGTTTTCCGTCATTCCGATTACGTGGGTGACAACGGTCAGTTGCACACCTTCGGGCAGCATGTCAAAAAGAATATCGGCTGTATAGCCGGTGTTGGATGCGGCAACGATGTGTTTGATGCCGTGTTCCTTCGCATACTGTGCCGCACACTGAGCCACCTGTTCGGTGTTGCTTTTGCCGCTCTTTTCAAAGTACATGTTCTTTTCCTCCGTTTCTCTGTATGGCGAGAGTCCCCGCCCTTCCCTCCAGCGTTCCCATTTGGATAGAGCACGCGGGGATTTCTTCCTCGCTGCACTGTTTTGCCGCCTCGGCCAGCGTGATAAATCGGACGCCTTTTTGAAGGCACTCAAGCAGAAATCTTTCCAAAAAGTCCAGTTTGGAGAGCCCCTCCATCTCCGCATGGATCGTGAGGACGTTGAAGCGGTGCTGCATCCCATCGGTCCACAGGCGAAGGATCGTCGGGTCATCCATCCCCGGAGCTCCCAAAAGCTCGTCCAGCGTGGGGAGTGTCGTGGGGATTTGCAGCGTTTTAAACGTTTTATCCCCATAACGCGGATAAAACGGACTTGTCCCCCGAGTGTCGCTTGCGTAGCAGAGGTTGAGCTCGTCCTGTACTTCCAGGCTGTTTGCCGTCACTTGCCACCCCGGAGCGGCACAGCTCGTTGCGTCCGTGCCGATTATTTCCTTAAAGAGCTTGCGTGCTTTTGCAAACTCATCCCGTATTGCGGGGCAATCCATCCCTTGCAGTTCATCCTGCCAGCGGACGTGATCCCACGCATGGGTGCCGCATTCATGCCCCTCTTGATACGCTCTCTTTAAGATTTCCGGGGCTTGTTCTACGATCTGCGGTGCGGGCAGGAGCGTCCCATACAGCAGGGTTTTAAAGCCGTAAGTGGAAGGTGCTTTTGTCCGTAGCATCTTCGTCAAAAAACCCTTGCGAAAAATGCGCCGGATGGCCTTGCCGGAATTGTCGGGGCCGAATGAGAAGAAGAGTGAGGCGCGGATGTCCAATCGTTCAAACAAATCGAGCATTCGAGGAACGCCCTCTCGGTATCCCCGCAGCGTATCGACATCCACTTTGAGGGAGAGGAACGTTTGCCTCTTATCGCTCATTGGGCGGTGCCTCCTGTTGGCCGTCATAGATCTTCCGAACCACATAGCGGGGCCGTTTGCGCACCTCTCCGTAAATGCGCCCGATATATTCCCCGGAGATTCCGACGCTCAGGAGCGTGATTCCGGTGAGGAGAAATTGAATGGCCATGAGCGTAAAGAGCCCCTCCGCCTCCGGGCCGATGAACAGCCGCCGACCCAGCAGAAAGAGAAAGAATAAGACACTGCCCGCAGAAAGGCACATCCCGATGAAGGTGACGACTTGAAGCGGCACCACGGAAAACCCCGTCATCAGGTCAAAGTTCAGCCGGATAAGCTGGAACAAGCCGTATTTGGACTGCCCATGCTC
>JAGPAO010000042.1 GCA_018063805.1 Synergistaceae bacterium
TCCAGCGGCATATTTCCAACATACGCCTTCGGGATCCCCAGCGCCGCCGCATTCACTCCCCCCCTTTGGATCATTTGGTTCATCTCCACGAGAGTCGTCAGTTGGATTTGAGGGAAGCGCGGATCCCACTGCTTTGAGGCCACGTTCCACAGATGCGCAACGCCCTGCCGGTTGTTCCCTATCGCCGCGTATGCCAACGCAAGATCGCGGTACGATTGGGGCTCCTCCTCGGCAATGCGCATCACCTTGCTGTAGATCATCACGGCCTCTTGATAGCGGCCATACGCCATCAATTGATCCCCCAGAAGCCGCAGCAACCGCCGATCCTCCAGACTGATTTCCGCCAGATTAGACAGGATTCTATCCGCCAACTTGTCCATTTTTTTCGCTTTAAAGATATCCGCCGCATCCATGTAAAAATAGGGATTGTCCTCCGCCTTCTCTCGTTCGGAAAGGTAAATGCGGTACGCATCCGCATTCGAAGCGCCCCTGATCTTTTTCAAGTCGTAAGCAGCCGGTGCTTTCTCCTCGGTCGCTTCCTCTGTTGGAACAGCCTCAACCTTTCTTTTTTCCGACGGCATGGGCTTCTCTAACGCCTCCGGACCGGGACTCGATGGGGCGAGAGCTCTTGTTTCCACAGGCATGGTACCGAGCGCAAAGTCCTGTAGCGGTCGGGGGACATGCGGCGTTGCCGGAGCCTTCCCCTTGGGGTAATCGGCGCGCCACCAATCCTGATACTGTTTCCACATCTCCGATAATCGGCGTCCGTGTTCCTCCTTGGTCATGCGCAAGGGGGTGCGGTTTTCGTCCGCCATCATGCGGTCGTAGGCGGCCTTCAGCTCCGCAGGCGGCTCTATTTTGTAACGGACATAGTCCTCCACGCGATCCAAAACGATGAGGGAGGTATTGCGCGTCACCAGGGTAAATTTCTTCCCCAGCGCCTCAAGGCGTCCCTTATTGCCGTAATAATCAGAGCCGAGCGCGCTTATTTTCATACGCGCCCACTCCTTGGCCGCGATTTCGGACGCATCCGCCTTTTCTACGATGGGTAAGGCCACTGTTTTTTTCGAGCCATCGGGCAAAAGAAACGTTAAATTAAGCTGCCCCGTTTCCCCTTCAAGAATTCCGGAGATGGGAAAAAATTCGCCCTCCATCCTTTTTGAGGAAACAAGAACGTCTTTGAGGCCTTTTGTCTGCACAGCGCTCAGCACAGCCCTTTTAGAAAGCAAGGACTTGGTGCCCTCCCTGTCGGATTGCTTCGTCAGATCGACAAAACGCCCCCCCGTTTTATCCGCAATCGCCCGCAACAAATCGGAATCGGCACCGGGAGAGGAGGAAATTGTGAAAATCGGCGCTTTAAAAGCCGAAAAATTCAGCATCGTCCCATCTTCGCTGCCGTAATTGGAAAGCCCGTCGGTGAAGAAAAGGTAGGCATCCACGCTGTCATGAGGAACAAAGGCCTTCAGGTTGCTCGCCCCATCATAGCGCACGTCCGTGATCTGCTTACGCAGCTCCTTCCAGTCGCCATTTCGGATCGCTATTTTTTTTACCGGCTCCGCTTGATCTCGAACCACTTGGAATCGTATCGCTACGTTTTTGTGTTCATTCACGATGGATTGAATCAGCCGAAGCTCCGTATCCCGATCCCGGGCCTTTCCCGATCCGGAACCATCCCAGAGAATCCCTATCGTCTTTATCTTGGAGAGAGGTTGGGAGAGTTTTGCCGCTTCACCGATCATTCGGCTGGGAATTTGCGCGTAAAAATACGTCTCCCCTTTAAATGGCTGCGTTGTCACCTGCTCCCGCTTAGCCAAAGGAACGGATACCAGAATCAGCGCATCCGAGCGGGAAATATCTATTTTTTCCCCCTTTATGTGCGCGGTGTAAGCCCTCTCTCCGCTTTTTTTAAAATCCATGCGCCCGAGGGGGGACTTCTTTACGACCGGCAGACCGGAAGCGCCCTCCACCTTCATCGCAAGAGAAAAGGAGTCCAGTTTTTCCGCGCCGCTGAACAGCAGCCGATAGAACCCCGTGTCTCCTTCCGAGGGTAAAATATCCGTGTAACGAAGCACCACGCGGCGCGTTTTTTGGGGGTTCAGAGGGTACACTCGCAGCTTAAAGTTATTGCCCAGCGTCTTTTCCAAAAGCGCAGGGTCTATCCTCCGGCGCGTTACGGAGTCAAACGCCTCTCGTCCCTTGGCTTTACCGACGGCGACGGCCTCTCTTAAAGCGCCGTCCTCCATCTCCAAGGCAAAGCTTTCGACATTTTGCCCCTCCAGCAGGGGGAAGTGGAGCTCCCCCTCCAAAACGCGGTTATTCGGATTATAAAAAACCATTTGCACTTCCGTTTTGGCCAAGCCACCCACGATATCCGCCTTCACCTCCAAGGATTGAAGGATCACGGGCTTTGCCGATTCATCCGCCAACCGAATAAAAATAAGGGGCGGGCGTAAAACTGTGGAGGGAGCAGCCTCACTTTGCAACGCGGTGCAAAAGAAGAACGAGAGAAAGAGCAGAACCAGCGAAAGCGAGCGGGGGTATCTATTCCGCATCCGAACACGACCTTTCCTGTTTATTTTAAAAACCATTATCACAGAGGGAGGGCGTGTTCCCATGCGTATAGTACGCAATTCCATACTTAATTTCGTCTATTCGGGTTTGAGCGAAGGAGCGCGAAAAAGCGAGCGGCTACAAAAGATGTTTTTTCCAAAAACGAATGGCGTAAGCCATCCAACCCTCCGCATCCGTGCCTGTGCCGAGGCCGAAACCATGACCGGCGCTGCGGTATTTGTAAAATTCAACGTCTATTCCCGCTCTTTTCATGCCGTTGATTCTTTTTTCTACAACAGAGGCATCGACAATACCGTCATTTTCACTTACGATTGTAAAAGTAGGCGGATCATTTCTTGTAAAAGACGAATGCCCTGTGTAAGCCATTACCAACACTGCCGGTTTTGGGAGTTTCTCACCTCCGAAAGCGGCGACACCATCGGAACCGATATAGGCGACCATCCTCGCACCGGCGGAGCTGCCCCACAGCGAATAGTTCTTCCGGCTAACGCCAAGAGAGTCCGCATTTGCATAGATAAATGATATCGCCTTGGCTAAATCTTCGGTCGCAATCGCACCTCCGGCATTAACACGGTATCTCAGCACAAAGGCATTATACCCCGCTTTGCTGAGCTCCGCCGCGTAGGGGAATCCCTCGTGCAATGATCCTACATAAGAGAATCCGCCGCCGGGGCAAATAACGGCAAAAGGCGCTCCCGGTCTTCCTCTAAAGAAGAAGAGGCCCGTTGAATTTTTAGTGCTGTTTTCTCGTTTTTGCCGATCCGTATAGAGATCATAGAATATCTTCTTACCTTCGCCGGCGTCGTGTATTATGTGGTTAAGCGCACGGACGACTACATCCGGCCTTACAAAACTATGATACGGCAATAACGTTGCAATATCACTCAACCGCAACTTCTGATTGTGAATATCCTCATCCCTTGTCAATAGATGTTGCCCAAAACCTTTAAATGCCGGATGTTTCAATAGGTCGGAGATGGTATCGTTGTTTTTTAAATAACGCCCATTCTGAAGGCTATCTTTGCCGGAATGAGCCATACTCACAGATCCTTTGTCGGGAAACTGCCTGCCATTGTTATTTGTAGCGATGCCGCTATCTGGCAAAAGGGATGCCGCAAAAAACACAACGGATACCACAATAACAGCACTTCGTCCACGTTTTTTCATAACAACATCCCCTCTTTGTAACGGGAACTGTTCCCGTTACTTCCGAATCAAGGAAAGCCACGCGTCTAATTCTTTGTCAAGTTCTGCTCCCGCTTTGGGTTGATACAGCTCCAGTCCATCAAGCACTATCCCATTCTTTGCCTGTTTCTTAAAGGCCTCAAAATAATCACCATTTCCACCTTTATTCGTATTAAACGGTGCGACACGCTTCCCGGCAAAGTCTGCATCGCGAAGAAAACTCATCATTGGGGTCGACACGGTGTACCACCAAACGGGACCGCCGACCAAGATTAAATCATATGACGACATATTAGGAGGAGATTTCTTTAAAGCGGGAAGGTTGCCTGTCTCCAACTCTTTCTTCGGTACTTGCGTTCTTTCCGGGTCTTTGGTCGAATACGTTTTCACTGTTTCGATCACGTAAATATCCGCATTCGTTTTTTTTTGCAATCGCTCCGCGACCAGCTTCGTCGTGCCGGTGTTAGAATAGTAAATAATCAATGTTTTTTTAGCGTTACGCTCCGCCGCCATCGCTGTTGATCCAAAAAGAGTTGCGAACAGGGTTAATGCCATCATAAAAAAACCGAATCTTTTCATTTCAGTTCCCCTCTCGTTAAAATTATTTTTTGTACTTTTCTCTTCACCGCAATTCCTGCGGGAACGCCCCCCTCCAACTGCGCATACTATACGGGAGGAACCTTGCAGGAGTATGATTTCCAAGAGACACAAACTTACGGGCTCTGACATAACCTTACTCAACGGTAAGATTATGTCGCTGGATTATTACCCAGGCTAATATTAGAATGATTGAAAACAAAAGAATCCATTTTTTATAACTCGGAGAGGGCTGGATATCATGAGCGCAGAACAAACAAAAATACTCATTGTGGATGATGACGAAGAGCTCCGAGAGTTGATCACGGAAATCCTGCCCGATTATGGCTTTGCTTCACGGGCTGCAGGAAATGGGACGGAGATGTTTAAAGCTATTGAACAAGAGGCATTTGACATGATTCTTCTTGATGTGATGATGCCGGGTGAAGACGGATTTTCGTTGTGCCGTGCTCTCCGCGCTCCCGGCAACGCATACAGTAACATTCCTATTATATTTTTAACCGCTCTAAAGGACACGACGGATAAAGTGGTGGGGCTTGAAATCGGAGGAGACGACTACCTTGCCAAACCCTTTCAATCCCGCGAGCTGATTGCGCGAATCAGGGCTCTCTTGCGCCGGTCAAAATATTCGGAAGACATGCCGTTCGCCCCTAATACAGAACAGGAAAATATAAGCGACCGTATTCATGTTGATAACGAACGCAACAACTCACTGCTGACCTTTGGAAACTGGACGCTGAATATAATGGCACGACACCTCATCGACGAAAATGGAGTTATTGTCATGTTGAGCGCTGCAGAATTCAGGCTTTTAGCCTTGCTTATCGAACACCCACAGCAGGTTATCACCAGAGATAAGATCATGGACTACCTTGCGGAACGAAACCTCAATATTTATGACAGAAGCATTGATGCACAGATCAGCCGGCTTAGGAGCAAATTAAGGGATAAGGGGCCCAATCCAACTTTAATACGCACAATGCGGGGCGATGGGTATATGCTCACCGTTCCCGTCAAAAGAAGCGATTCATGAAGGTGCTCTTTAAATCGCTGCGCCCAAACTCTCTTTTCGGTCAACTTTTACTGGTTACCTTTATTGGAGCAATATTACTACAATGCATCAATTTTTTCGCGGTCTACTCCATACAAAAATCATATGCACGGGAATTCCTGAGCGTTGGTCATGACTATGCGATCTCGATGTATCAGATGGTTCGGCATATGAGCAAAGAACAGCGATTGGATGCGATGGAGGCCATAAGAAAATCGAGAAGCGTTACGGATAAACCGTTTCGTGCTCGAATGGTTAGGGGCGCCCCCATATGGGACACAGAAAACTATTATAAATCACTGGGTATGAGAGATGCGGTGACGGCAGCCATAGAGGCGGCCGGAACTCTTTCCCCCGATGTAAGAGCGCGTGTTCTCTATAACACCTCGTCCGAAGCATCGGATCCGAATTACACCGATTATCTCTTTCCGTTGCTTCAAGTGATGATCAAAGTAGACGCCAATAATTGGTTGGAGCTGACACAACCCATGATTTTAACGGACTTTAGCCTTATACGGAGGCAACGTGCACTTATTCTCTTGGGTTCGCTGATTATTTCTCTGGTAACCGCACTACTCATGCTTAGGGCAACAAAGCCTCTATACAAGCTGGCGGAAGCGGCTGAGATGTTTGGACACAATCCGGAGACAGCCCTCCCTCTGGAAGAGGAGGGCAGTATTGAAATCAGAGAAGCGGCGCAGTCGTTTAACAGGATGAGAAAACGCATCTGTGACAACTTGAATGAGCGAAACGACATGCTTGAAGCAATGGGGCACGATCTTCGGACACCATTGGCTCGCATACAGCTCAGGCTGGATAAAATACAGCCCGACTCCCTGCAAAAAAAATTTGCGGACAATATAAATGAAATTCAATCCATT
This sequence comes from Synergistaceae bacterium, assembly GCA_018063805.1. Taxonomy (GTDB): domain Bacteria; phylum Synergistota; class Synergistia; order Synergistales; family Synergistaceae; genus JAGPAO01. The sequence continues at coordinate 6,286 of JAGPAO010000042.1, forward strand.
GTCGAACAGGGGTTGGAGTTGGCTCGAAGCCTGCATACATCGGAAAAAGCATCTCCCCTTGATATCACCGCTTTTATCGAAAGTATCGTAGATGATATGCAGGCACAAGGAGAAAAAGTCTCCTTTTCCCAAACGACTCACAGTGATGACTTCGCACCGCTTGTCATGGCTCGTCCGATATGCTTGAAACGCAGCGTGGGAAATCTTTTGAGTAATGCGGTTTTATACGCAAACAGCGCATCCATTTCTATAAAAGAAGAAGGCGAGAACGTTCTCATTTGTATTGAGGATGATGGCCCCGGTATTCCCGAGGATCTGCTGGAAAAAGTATTTGAGCCGTATTACCGCATGGAATATTCAAGAAACAGGGCCTCCGGAGGAACCGGTCTCGGATTGGCTATTGCCCGTAATATGGCGCTTTTGAACAATGGTTCTATCTCGTTGAGTAATAAACAGGAAGGAGGTTTGCGAGCGTTAATGGTCCTTTCTCGCCTGCATGGTATTGGCACAAAGCACCCATAGTTAATAGAAGTCTTATTTAGAAATTATCAAGGAGGTTATCACTATGAAAAATAATAATATTAGCACACGGTTCCTGCTCGTAATGTGTTTCTTTTTTGTCTTCTCTGCAGTTGGTTTCGCTGCAGAGAAGAGCGCTCTCAAAACTTTGCTCATCCAAGAACAGGGGAGTTTTGCGGTTGGCGGCACGGTTAAGACAGCGCCGGGTACATTTGACCCAAAGAATATGATGAGACCTGATGGACAGACTTTTCACGGGGATCACGCGTATGTGTCTTACCAAATTCCCGTAAAGACACGCAGGCTCCCCCTCATTTTCCTTCACGGAGCGGGACAATTCTCTAAAACGTGGGAGACGACACCGGACGGCCGCGAAGGTTTTAAGAATATCTTCTTGCGCCGCGGATTTGCCACTTATATTCTCGACCAACCGCGTCGCGGCGGCGCAGGGCGCAGCACGCTACCTATGGAGTTGAAACCAACCGGGGATGAACAGATGTGGTTTTCGATATTCCGCCTTGGTAACTGGCCTAACTTCCATCCCGGTGTTCAGTTTCCGAAAGGAGAAGAAAGCTTAAATCAGTATTTCCGTCAAATGACGCCAAACACCGGCCCATACGATGATCAAGTCATCTCCGACGCGATAGCCACTCTTTTTGACAAATTAGGCGGCGGCGTTCTCATCACACATTCCCAGGGCGGTGGCCCTGGCTGGTATACCGTGATGAAAAGCACAAAAGTCAACGCGGTTATCTCTTACGAACCGGGGCTGTTTCTTTTCCCCGAAGGAGAAGTCCCCGCTCCTCTGGCGAGCTCAAGCCCCTTTGGGGAGCTAAAGGCCGGCGCTGTACCGATGCAAGAGTTCATCAAGCTGACAAAGCTTCCCATCGTGCTCTACTTTGGAGACAATATTCCGGAGGAACCGACGGACGACCCGGGCAAGGACAATTGGCGCACCCGTCTTCAAATGGCGAAACTTTGGGTAAAAGCTATCAATAAACATGGCGGTAATGCAACGTTGGTGCATTTACCCAAGATCGGCATAAAGGGCAATACACACTTCCCCTTCTCCGATTTGAACAATATCGAGGTAGCCGATCAAATGTCGAAGTTTCTTAAAGATAACGGTCTTGATAAACGGTAGGTGTACCGGATTTTTTAAAATCGATAATGTAAGGTCAGCGCCAGAGGTGTTCGGCAGTACAAAAAAATAAAGAAGAGAAAAGAAGGCAGACGGTATGAAAGTTTTGTTAATCAATGGAAGCCCTCACAAAGAGGGATGTACGTATACAGCCCTGTGTGAAGTATCAGACGCACTAGTGAGGGAAGGGATCGGAACAGATCTATTTTGGATTGGTATCAAGCCCCTTTCCGGTTGTATTGCCTGTAAAGCTTGTGTGGAAAAACACAAATGTGTTTTTGATGATACCGTCAATGAGTTTCTCGATATTGCCGATAACTATGACGGTTTTATATTTGGCACTCCGGTGCACTGGAGCGCAGCTTCGGGTGCTTTGACGTCTTTCATGGATCGCGTATTTTATGCAGACATGTGCGGCGGCGGAAATCGTTTCCTTTTAAAGCCTGCAGCGACTGTTATTTCAACCCGCCGCGCAGGAACGACCGCTACATGGGATCAACTCAACAAATATTTTGGCTTAATGCAAATGCCCATAATCAGTTCCCGATACTGGAACATGGTGCATGGCACCTCGCCGAAGGAGGTAAAAAAAGACTTGGAGGGGATGCAGATTATGCGTATTCTGGGTAAAAATATGTCATGGTTTCTCAAATGTAAAGAGGCGGGGCAACAAGCCGGCATTTCTCTGCCGGATCAGGAAAAAGTGACGTACACAAATTTTATTCGACACTAACTCAAATTTCGCACTCAAAAAAACCTCCCAGAACCTGCTATACTGTCCGAGTTGCAGCATGGGAGGTTAGGCGGTTGGCAAAAGATCCAAAACATATCCTCAAAGAAGTTTTTGGCTTCGACTCCTTTCGCAGGGGGCAGGGGGATATTATTGAGCAAATTTTAAACGGGCAGGATGTCCTCGGCATCATGCCCACAGGTGCGGGGAAATCGCTTTGCTACCAGATCCCTGCGCTTGCCATCGGCGGAGTTTCCGTCGTTATCTCCCCTTTAATCTCACTGATGAAAGACCAAGTGGACGCACTGCAGCAAAATGGAGTCCGCGCCGCGGCTCTCAATAGCTCGCTGGAGTGGGACGAAATACGGGATATTTTCAGCGCCGTTCGGACAGGGGGAATATCCCTTCTTTACGTGGCTCCGGAACGGCTGGAAAGCGAATCCTTTAACCAATTTTTACAGTCCATCGCCGTTCGACTGTTCATTGTAGATGAAGCGCACTGCGTCTCCCAGTGGGGGCACGATTTCCGCCCCTCTTACCTGAAAATAGCGGACACGATAAAGGGCTTTGCTACAAGGCCCGTTGTCGCGGCATTTACTGCCACCGCCACACCGGAGGTGCGCGATGATATCGCCGATAAGCTGGGGCTGCGCAATCCCTACCTGCTGACAACCGGATTTGACCGGGAAAATTTATTCTTTCAAGTGGAGCACTCGCACGATAAGATGGCGTTCGTCTTAGATTATGTCAAAAAAACATCCGGCTCATCGGGTATTATTTACTGCGCCACCCGGCGCAATGTGGAGGAAGTGTGCGAAAAGCTGAAGAACAGCGGGCTTTCCGCCGTGCGCTACCACGCGGGGCTCTCCGAACGAGAGAGGCGTATGAATCAGGAGGCCTTTATCTACGACCGCGCCAACATCATGGTTGCCACCAACGCCTTTGGCATGGGGATTGATAAATCAAACGTCCGCTACGTGCTGCACTACAACATGCCCGCCAACATTGACGCCTACTACCAGGAGGCGGGAAGGGCCGGGCGCGACGGCTCCTCCGCGGACTGCGTGCTTCTTTTTGCCGCACGAGACGTCAACACGGCGCGTTTTTTCATCGAGCAGTGTGAAGAGGCCGACAGCAAAAGAGCGGGGTACCGCAAACTTCAAGCTATGGTTGATCTGTGCAATACAGGGGCGTGCCTGCGGGCACATATCTTAAATTACTTCGCAGAAAAGAACGTCGCGCCTCGCTGTAATACATGCGGAAATTGCGTCTCCATCGTGGAGCGTATCGATATCACCGTAGCGGCACAAAAAATCCTTTCCTGCGTCTACCGCATGGCGGAGGCCGCAAACCAGAGGCAATTCGGAAGCGTTATGCTGATCGATGTCCTGCGGGGATCGGAGAAAAAACAAATTCGAGATCTCCAATTTGAAACCCTCTCTACCTGGGGCATCATGAAGGAGTACAGCAAAGAGAGTATCAAAGAAATCATTCATTTCCTTGTCGCGGACGGCTATTTGCAGTTCAGTGATGCGGAGTACCCCACACTCAGCTTTGCGCCCAAAGCGCTCCCCTTTTTGCGGGGCAAAGAAAAACTGCTGATGCGTAAATACGAGCCGAAAACCGAGCGAAAAGCCCCCCTACCCACAACGCCAAAGGCACATACCGAAATTGCCAACGCCGAGCTCTTTGAGCTTTTGCGCGCACTAAGGCGCGAGTTTGCCGAAGAACAAAACGTCCCGCCCTACGTCGTTTTTGCCGACAGCGTACTCAACGCCATGTGTATGCGGCTTCCACGCAACGAAGGGGAGTTTTTAGCCGTCCCCGGTGTTGGCGAGGTCAAATTGGAGCGCTACGGCAAACGGTTCCTTGAGATTATTAACGAGTGGAGAAGGCGCTAAAAAAATAACGACAATCCCTGTCGTCTCCTCGGCCTTGATACGCCACTCCATACCATCCCACTTTCTCCCGCTGATTCGCCGCCTTGTTCCATAACATTCTTCATATTGAACACAACTCAACCCTCTTAAAAAATAGGCAAAAAAATAAAACCTCTCTGAGCTATTCGGAGCTGCCGCATCCTGTACCAATTTGATCATTATTGGTCAAATCGCTCGCACTCTTTCAAATAGAATTTTCTCCTTTTTAGCCCCCATCCCCCTCTTTTTCCATCTATCGGCAAGGATTGACTTCTCAGCCGCAACTGCTATCATAGCCACATTAAGGTTAGGGAAGATGGGTGCAAATCCCACACAGTCCCGCTGCTGTAAGTGCGTTGTGATTTTCATTTTGCCACTGGTTCTATGACTGGGAAGGCGAAAATCACGCAAGAGCATAAGTCAGAAGACCTGCCTTAATGGCCGTTTTACGATTCTGCGTGGAGACAGAATGCGTTTATTTTTGTTGAGGTTCCATATATAACAAAGACGAACGATGCCTCTTGACGCAGTTTTACGATGCGGCAAGAGGCATTTTTTATTTTCCCGAAGGAGGAATTTAAAATGAAGAAAAGAGCGTTCGTCACGTCCTCATTGATCTTATCTGCTTTTATTTTTCCGCAGCCTGCTCTGGCCATGCACATTATGGAGGGGTTTCTCCCCCCTTACTGGTGTCTGATCTGGAGTGCTATCAGCCTCCCCTTCCTTATTCTTGGTTTTATTTCAATAAAGAAAACGGCGTCCAATCCTCGCACTATGATTTTGCTTGCTCTCTGCGCGGCCTTCGCCTTTGTGCTCTCTGCGCTCAAAATCCCCTCGGTCACGGGCAGTTCCTCCCACCCCACTGGGGTGGGACTCAGCGCTGTCTTATTCGGCCCTTTGGCAACCTCCGTTATCAGTGCAATCGTGCTGCTCTTTCAGGCGATCCTTCTGGCACACGGCGGATTAACGACCTTGGGCGCAAATACGTTCTCCATGGGAATCGCCGGCCCGTTTATCGCCTTCTTCGTCTTCAAACTATCCCTAAAACTAAAGATCAAGACAGAGACCGCTGTGTTTTGCGCCGCTTTTGCGGGTAATATCGCGACTTACGCCGTCACCTCGCTGCAGTTGGCACTGGCCTTTAACCAAGACGGAAATATCCTCGCGGCTTTTACTAAATTCATGGGCGTCTTTTTCATCACGCAACTCCCCCTTGCCGTCAGCGAAGGATTACTGACGGTCGTCATCTTCAACGTCATCAAAAAATACCGCAGCAAAGAGTTAGAATCTCTTGTTTTAAGTCAGGAGGCCACAAGATGAAACTGTGGAAGAAAAACGGGTTACTGCTCGCATTGGTGCTTCTTCTGGTCGCCATACCCCTTCTAACAATCAAAGACAGCGAATTTGGCGGTACCGATGATGGAGCGGGGAACGTCATTAACGCGATCGCCCCTGAGTTTAAACCCTGGACCTCCCCCATTTACGAATTGCCGGGGACAGAGATGCAGACATTGTTCTTCTCTTTTCAAGCGGCAATTGGCGCGGGCATTGTCGGGTTTATATTGGGCAGAATAACCTCAAAGAAAAACGATAACGCCTCGGAGGAGATTCGTTAAGTGCGGATCGATCGATACGCTTATGCCTCACGTTTAAGGGATTTTTACCCCAACGCCAGGATAGCGGCAGGGCTGCTGCCTCTTCTTTTCTGTATTTCTTTAAACGCCTACAGCGCGGCCCTCCTGGTTATTTTTGTTCTGGGATTGGCTTCGATCGTGTGCTGCGGCATCTCCGTGCAACAGTACCTCAAGCTGTTGACGATCCCCACGGCCTTTTTGCTCATCGGCACGATAACCGTCATGATTGTGCCGACGAGCGGAGCCTCGTACGGCATCACAAAGACTTCTTTTAATACAGGCGTGCTGCTGATCGTTAAGTCTTTGGGCGCTGTCAGTTGCATGTATTTCATATCACTCAACACAACGATGACCGATATGGCTCATGGACTTAAGAGCATGAGGACTCCGCCCCTGCTTATTTCCTTAATCACGTTGGTGTATCGGTACATCTTCATCGTTCTTGAAGAAGCGTCACGAATGCAGATTGCCCAATCGTCACGCTTGGGCGACGCCTGTTTTTATTCAAAATTACGCGCTGCCGGGCAGTTGTTCGGGGCGCTCTTCGTGCGATGCATGCAAAAAGGGGACGCGATGTACAACGCTCTCGCCTCTCGAGGGTATGAGAACAATATCCCCATCTTGACTCGCCCCTATCTCCCTTCCGCAAAGCTCTGGATGAGCAGCGCGGCCTTTTCGTGCGCCCTCATCTTTTTAAGTCTCTGGGAGAAGCGCTTGATATGACCCAAATCACCGCGGATGAGATCATGATGGAAACTAAAAATCTAACCTTTTGCTACGAGGACGAGAGCGCCGCTTTGAGCGATGTCAGCGTCTCCTTTAAAGCAGGTTGTGTCACCGCCGTTCTTGGAGGTAATGGAGCAGGAAAATCCACGCTCTTTTTAAACCTCAACGGGGTATTAAAACCGCAAAGCGGCGCCATTTATTATCGGGGTAAAAGAGTGTCCACCCCTGCCGACATCAAAACGCTGCGCAAACAGGTGGGCATCGTCTTTCAGGACCCAAACGATCAACTATTCTCCTCGGACGTCAAGAACGACATCGCCTTCGGTGCGTTGAATCTGGGTCTGCCAAACGAAGAAGCTTTAAAAGAGGTAGACCACTATGCGGCGCTGACAGGAGTGGCGGATCTATTGGATAAGCCCACCCACGCCCTCAGTTTCGGGCAAAAGAAACGCGTGGCCATAGCCGGAGTCTTGATCATGAAACCTGAAGTGATCATCTTAGACGAACCGACTGCGGGACTGGATCCGATGGGTGTATCGGAGATCCTGCACCTTCTCCTTGACATCAAAAAGAAAACCGGTATGACACTGATCCTATCGACTCACGATATCGATCTCGTGCCACTCTACTGCGATTACGCCTATGTGATGAGCGCCGGCAAAATAGCGACGCAGGGTTCGCCGCGGGCTCTATTCCAAAATGCCGATCGACTGAGAAGCTTGGGGCTTCGCAGTCCGCGAATAACGCATTTGATGGAGATTCTAAAACGCGAGGATCAGATGCCTGTGGACCTGTCCGCGTCCACTATTTCTGAGGCCCGAAGAGCGATCAAACTTTTGGTGGGCAAACCATGACGGATGAAAGAATGATTGTGAAGAACGGCAAGGCCCTACG
>JAGPAO010000043.1 GCA_018063805.1 Synergistaceae bacterium
GCATTTTAAAACGTTTCAACCCCAAACTGAGATAGTACTGTGGCCCCCCGACATACAAGCCTTCCGGTGTTTTTACTCTATATTTCAACCCAAGAACAATCTCCGCCATTTTTGTAGCCATTCCCAGGCAGGCGACGGCCCACATCCAAAATACGGCTCCCGGTCCTCCCCAATAGATGGCAAGACCGACACCAACAATGTTGCCTGATCCAATTGTATTCGCAAGAGCAGTAGACAGCGCCTGAAACGGTGTTATCGTTCCGACTGCCCCGTCAGCAGTATCCTTTTTCCGCACAAACAATCTTCCGAGCGTTTGATCCCAAACATAACCAAAATGAGTAAACTGTAAAAAACCAACTTTAAACGTGATAAATAAGGCACCCAAACCAAGGAAATAGAGCATAAAATCGCCCCATACCAGCGCGGAAAAAGCAAGCATCCCATCCACAAACATTCGCCATAAGACCATGACACACCTCCTGTTATTTTTTACGAAAGTAAACTTTCCCAATCACCCAAGTCAGCGCGAGGAACCTACTCTCAAAGATAACAACACATCGTCATTTTTCCGTAAATTATTTTTTTTCTATAAATTGATGATGCGATACGTGGTGTAAAACAAATGCCGCCACCGATCAGGACATCTGTCATAATCAGCAGCAGCATCCGGCAATCAAAAAAAGAAGTTGTATTTAAAGCTCAGACAAAACACGTAAAACGTGCTTCTCTCTGCTATGGTTTTACCAGTGATTCATCAGTAATGATCCCAAAGTGATGAAATTTGCCATCCTTAATTATTTGTAGTTGAACTGGCTTAATGACCTCACCCTCTTTATTGAAACCCTTGATAAGACCCGTTATGCCATCAAGATTTTTTGTGCTCGCAATTGCCTTTGTCACAGCCGGACCATTCGTAGTCTTAGCTCTCTTGATTCCGTCTATCAAGATCATAAACGCGTCGTATGCTGAGGCTCCGCACATATTGGGTTCTTCCTTTGCTTCTTTCCTGTATGCGGCTATGTAGTCCTTAACGATTTTTCGTTTATCATCCCTGTCCAATGTGGTCAAGATGATAAAGTTTTCTGCCGCTTTGCCTGCTATTTCAGATGTTTTAACAGAATCCGCACCTTGTTCTCCAATGAAACGTATATTCTTTATTCCCATTTCTTGAGCCTGTTTTAGCGCCGGTCCGGTCTGAAAGTAATACCCGCTGAAAAAGACAACATCGGGTTTTGCATCTCTTATTTTTGAGAGATACACCTTGAAATCCTTCTCACTTCCCGGATAGGTAATGTGCAAAACCATATCCTTCTCTCTGTTGACTTTTTTCAGATATTCCATAAAACCGTCCTTAAGGGTCTGCCCAAAATCATTGTCAGCAGTAACGAGAGCAACCTTCTTTGCTTTTAGGAGGTTAAGGGCCGTATATGCGGCAACGCGGCCTTCTGAAGTACCCAACAAACCATTACGGAATGAAAAATCCCCCTTTGTTATGTCCGGATGCAGAGCATATGCCGTCACCATAGGGATTTCTGCGTCATCAAATATCGGAGCAATCGCTCTCGTGGGCATGCTGTAGGAACCGGCAACAAGAGCGACCACTTTATCCTGTCCGATGAGTTTGTTCGCAAGGAGAACTGCCTGTTTTGGATCTGCAGCATCATCGTAATAAACCAATTCTACTTTTTTACCCAGCACTCCGCCTGTTGAATTCACTTTCTCCGCAGCGATCTTAACAGACTCAATAACAGCATGACCATCTGAAGCCGCAAAACCGGTTAGGGGAACCAAGAGACCAATCTTTATTGTATCTGCCGCAAATACGGTTCCTACACAGGCAGACAAGAGGAGCAGAACAAACAAAACAAATATTTTCCCACAGTTCTTTTTCATTTCGTACACCTCCGTAAATTATGAGTGCTTTTTACCCTATCCTCAAAGACATAAGACCTTACATACCAAGGTAAGCCTCACGAACACGTTCGTCTTTGAGCAACTCCCCAGCTTCTCCATTAAGCACGATACTACCTGTTTCAAGTACGTAGGCGCGATGAGAAATACGAAGCGATGCAAGAGCGTTCTGCTCGACTAATAGGATCGTCAATCCCTCCTCCCTATTCAGCTGTTTTAAAAGCTCAAAAACCTGGTCTACCAGACGAGGCATCAACCCCATTGACACTTCATCCACCAGAAGAAGTTTGGGTGCAGAAATACACGCCCTCGCTATTGAAAGTTGCTGCTGCTCTCCGCCGGAGAGAGTATTGCCCATCTGATTTCTACGCTCTTCTAAAATGGGAAAAAGCTCATACAATTTTTTAAAGCGTTCTTCGATCGAAACGGCCTTTTTAAGACCATATACGCCCATCATCATATTCTCGTATACCGTAAGGCGTGGGAAAACCCTAGCACGCTCGGGCACTATCTTTATGCCCAATTTACTTCTCAAATGGCTTGGCAACGCTGTTATATCTGTTCCTGCAAAGGATATAGAACCGGATACTACGGGCTCTAACCCCATGAGAGCTCGTAACATTGTGGTTTTACCGGCTCCGTTCGCGCCTATTACCGACACAAGCTCGCCTTCATTTACAAGAAGCGACGCGCCGCAAACCGCTTCGACACCGCCGTAAGCGACTGTTATACCTGCTACGTCAAGCAACACGACCGCTCTCCCCCTTCCCCAGATAAGCCTCGATTACAGCTTGGTTAGAGGCTATTTCACAGGGTAATCCCTCAGCAAGTTTATTACCGTGATCAAGCACGACAATACGATCGGAAAGATTCATGGCCACCTTCATATTGTGCTCGATTAAAAGTACGGATATTCCTCGCTCTTTTATACCTCGCACAAGCAGCTCTATCTGAGTTATTTCATGGTGGCGCAGACCGGAGAAGGATTCGTCCAGCAACAAAATTTTTGGTTTTAAGGCAAGCGCACGAGCAATTTCAAGCCTTCTCAGGTTACCGATCGGAAGAAGGCCCGCTTTTCTTTCGCTCTGATCTGCCAATCCCACTCTATCAAGAAGTGCTTTGGCTTCATCGACGACAGTTTTTTTGCCGTATTTGACAAACGATCGCAATATGTTACCCCTGTGGTAATCGAGACCGAGTGGAATAATGACGTTCTCAAGCACGGTAAGACCTGCAAAGGGTTTTACGATCTGGAACGTCCTCCCAATACCCATGGCTGCCACTTGATAAGGAGTTAGCCCATCGATCCTCGTTTCTTCGAGAAGAATTTCGCCGGCTGTCGGTTTATAGACTCCGGATATCGCGTTGAAGCAGGTTGTTTTTCCGGCTCCGTTTGGTCCGAGAAGCCCGAGAATCTCACTTTTTTTTACATCAAAACTGATGTCGTCTATCGCCCTCAATCCACCAAAATGAATGGAGAGTTTTTTTATGGCGAGGAGAATATCAGGCATTTCCTGCACCTCCTCTTGTTTTTTTGAAGATGCGCATTAAAAAACTGTTTTCACCCAGGATTCCCTCCGGCTGAAAACGTATCATCATAAGCAACAGTATCGAATAAACCAACATGCGGTAATCAATCAACGGGCGGAATATCTCCGGCAAAACCCCAAGGATCACAGCTCCGATAACGGGTCCCCACAACGTACCAATACCTCCAAGCACGATTACAGACATCATCGTAACAGACATCGGAAAGTTGAAATCCCCCGGCGAAATGAATCTAACGTAATGGGCGTAAAGTGCTCCGCCCAGGCCGGCAAATACAGTGCCGATGACAAATGCCGTAAGCTTGCCTCTTATCGGAGAAACTCCCATACTGGAGGCTGCTGCTTCGTCTTCTCTGATTGCAAAACACGCAATACCTGCCCAACTCTTGGAAAAATACCTGCACGTAAGAAGGGCCAGCGCGAGAAAAAACAAACATAAAAATAGAAAGCCGTTGTTTTTGAGGCGTTCTCCCATGAACATAATCCTTGGAATTCCTCCGATTCCCAGTGCTGCGCCAAAAAACGGCGTGTAATTAAAGATGGCCTCAACGATGAAATTGATGCCAATAGTTGTTATAGCCAGAAAATCAGCTTTTACCCTCAGACTGGGTAACCCAAGAATAAAACCGACCAAAGCAGCAATAAGCAACACCAAGGGAAGAGCTTCCCAGAAAGAAAATCCCGCTTTAGTCGTCAGCATCGCACTGGTGTACGCACCTATGCCGTAAAAAGCAGCATGCCCGAGCGATATCTGCCCGGCATACCCAACGATTATGTTCAGTCCGCAGGCGGCTATAGCTTGTATCGTTATCATAATGGCTGTGTTGACGATGTAATCCATAACGACACCTCTACTTTCGCCCTAAGAGACCTGTCGGTCGCCACATGAGAACTGCTATCATCGCAATAAACGCCAACGCATCGCGCGGCATCGGTATATTCGCAAAACCGATAAGAAAGGTCTCGCCTAAACCAAGCAACATGGAGGCTAAAACTGCGCCCGGTATCGAACCCATACCGCCTACGACGATAAGAGCCAATGTCTTATACGCCGGCACAGCGCCCATGGTCGGATAAACTTGGTTGTAATAAATACCCACCAGTATTCCTGCTATAGCCGCGATGCTGGATCCTATTACAAAGGTCATGCTTATGATCATATGGCTGTTAATTCCAAGAGAAGAGGCGATCTCCATATCCTGCGAAGTAGCCCTCATCGCCATGCCAAACTCTGTCTTTGTTGTTATGAACCAGAGTAGGAACAAGACAACGGCAGTAACCGCATAGACGGTTATCAACGTTGTCGATATTGAAAACCCACCGATAGAGACCGTTGGAAATTCAAGTGTTTTGGGGAAGGTTAGAAAATCCGGCCCGGCTATAAGACGGCATATTTCTTCTATCCCCAAAAACATAGCGATGCTGCTTATTAGGGGTACATACGGCGGAAATTTCAGGAGAGGAAAGTAGACAAATCGCTCAATGAGCACTCCTAAAACAGAACACACCACCATACTTACAATGACTGCAACGATCAGGCTACCGCTCATGATGTAGACACCAAGCCCAACATACGCACCTACAGCGTAAATAGCCGCGTGTGCTACATGGAGTATTCCCAGTATTCCATAAACCAACGCCAATCCAAGAGTTATAAGCGCATAAATCGATCCTATAGCGATACCGTTTAGAAGTTGTTCTACTATCATCTGCAAGATGAAAACCCCCTATCCTTATCCAAGAACCACGCCGGAAACCTCCTTAATAACGATCAAAACAAACGTTTCTATTCATTATGCCCATATATCGTCAAATAATCATAAATATTATCAGCATTCCTTATTGACGTTTATGCCATCTGTCCATAGAATGATGGATATCTTCATTTCAACACACGTAAAGGCGGTGACACGGTGAAGGTAACAATCAACGTTGCGGGTGCCCCCGCATTTTTCCTGAATAATCAACCTGTCGTCTTCCCCACCCAAAAAATTGCGGCATTAGTTTACTATCTGTTCCTTGAACGTGAAGCCAGTCGCCTTAAGCTGGCAACTCTCTTCTGGGGAGAAAAAGAGGAGGAGGCTGCGGCAGGAAATCTGCGAAACGCCATCTACCTGATAAAGAAAACAATTCCGGAGGAACTGATCGTTGTGGATCGGCACATGCTCAAAACTGCCTCCAACGCTGATACCACACTGGATATTGACTCTTTGGATCGATTGGAGCACTGCTCTATTGAAGAAGTACAGAAACTTGGACTGGAATTTATGGACGGTTTTTCCGTCCCGGGGTGCGAGGAATTTGAGACCTGGCTTCGACAAAAAAGATTTGATTTTGACGAAAAATTTGAAAATAATATCCGGCTTCGGATTCAAGCCCAAAAACAGAGTAAAAAATGGGAAGATGTCGCCCAGTGCCTCAAACTGCTCATCAAAAAGGACTCGCTCGATGAAAAAAATTACCTTGAGCTGATGCAGCTTTACGCATCAACGGGGCGCACCTCAAAGGCCTTCAAACTTTTCTCCACACTTAAGCAGATGTTGCATCAGGAACTGGGAACCTCACCGGGACAAGAGATAATGGAGTTAAACCATGAACTTTTAACCCTTCGTCGCGAAAAAAAACAAGGGACTCAAGAGACAAACGGTTTTCCTTTTTTTGGGCGTGAGACAGAGATAAAAAGCGTTCTATCGCACCTTCAACAACATAGAGACAATAAGCTCACCTGCATCAACATTTTTGGCCCCGCCGGAATCGGTAAAAGCGCGCTTATAAATCATCTGCTCCCCAAGCTCTCGCGCTCAAGAGCTCTTTGGTGCCGCGGACATGAGATTAGCGAAAAATATGCCTATTCACCGTGGAATGGATTTTTTAGAGATCTCAGTTCGGAGATTAAGTCAGAAAAACTCGGAGACCCGTTAAAGATACACATTTTAAAGACACATTTCCCTTCTTTTGAAGTTGGATATACTCTTGCTCCAAGCACTGATTTTTCCCCACTCCTCCAACAGCACAACCCCGTTCGGCTTGGGGAACTTTTGGCAGAAATCATGCGCTTGGTTTCCGCTACACAGAGACGGTTAATCATTTTAGAGGACATCCAGTGGTTTGATGCCTCCTCTTTGGAAATGCTGCAAAGTTTTTTGCTCTCCGATCCGGGTAATCTTACCCTGATCGCTCTATGCAGAACGGGAGATGGCGGGGGGAGGCAGGCACTGTTCGACTATCTGGCTCACAAGGAGGCAATATGGCTGAAAAAAATTAAGCTTGTCCCCTTTGACAAAGAGGAGACAAAAGCTTTTTGTGAACTCTCTCTCAAACGCCCTCTGAGAGATGAGGAGATTGAACCTATTTTTCAGGAAACAGAAGGAGTTCCTCTTTTTATTTCCGAATTGTTAAACTTGCTAAAAGAGGGAGAGAGCGTTCATTCCTTGCCAAATCGGCTCTCCGGAATCATAGAAAACCGCATCGAATCCCTATCCCCCTATCAAAAAAACATCCTAGAGTACCTATCTGTATTTACTTCAGAGGTGTTTTATAACGATTTTATCGTCCTATTCGACAAAGACAGAGTGCAGCTTGCGGAGGATATCGAGTTTCTCTGCCGGAAAAATTTTATTCAAGAACGGATTTCTGATTCCGATAACCTTAAACTTGGCTTTACACATGATCGCATTAAATCCTATGCTTACTCACAGATCAGTGAATTTCGAAAAAGAGCCCTTCACGGTAAAATTGCAACGATCTTCGAAAAAAACTCTCAACGTATTGTGTGGGACAAAACATTGGAAAACGAAACCATCACGCACTACCACAAAGCGGCCAACGAACCGGGTGCACTGCATTTTCAACTGCTCGGACTGCGCAGACACGTCATTATCAACCACGAGTTATTCCCTATTATTGAGGACAGCGAGCTTCTTCTGTGCGGCTTACCCTTTAGCACACAGTCGATGACAGAAACCAGACTCAATGAGGCGGGAAGTTTTCTTATGGAAATCAAATCCAGATACCCGGATAGCGACGAAATTCAACGATGCACCGCCCTCTATCAGGAAATCAAGGGAAGCTACGACATTTATTTTGGCAACTATGCGGACGGACGCTACGCAGTGGAACAGGCTCTCAAATATGCGAACACAAAGCAACACGCTGAGATGAAGATGTGCTGCCTGCTTCAACTCTCCTTTATCGGGATTCAAACAGAGGAAAGCGCGCTCATATGCCAATCCGCAAAGAAATTATGTTCCTTTGCTTGCGAAAACAATAGCGGCTTATTTATCGCCGTGGCACTTCGTTTCCTAGGAGTTTATATGCAGATTGAAGGAAAAGATGAGCTGGCGGAGAAACTCTTTTTTAAATCCATTGATCATTTGGAACGCCTGGCAAAAACAGGAGAGCGGTACACGCTGAACATACTAGCAGCAAAAAACTATATCGGAGAAATCTACCATCGGCGAGGCAAGTTAGAGCAGGCTATGAGCTATTTTGAAAACTGCCTCACTAAATGTTTTGATATGAATTTATTTTGGGGAAGGGCGCTCTTTCACAGCAATGCCGCCTATGTTGCTCTTTCGATGAAGGAGTTCACCCTTGCGGAATCACACGTGGATGAGGCGATACGATTATTTGATACTACCCCAAGCGGAAGAAAGAGCTCTATAGCGTACAGTATCAAAGCCTACTTGGAGGGACTAAAGGATAACCCATCGGTGGCTCTTAAATATCTTCTCGATGGAGAAGCTCTTTGCAATCCAATACATAAAAAATCGTGGATGGCACTTCAATTTTGGGTAAAATCCGAACTTTTAAGGATACCCTCTTTTTCGCATCTAGAGCAAATTCCTTTGTTACTGAAAAAAGAGGCCTCATACTACAAACAAGCATCGGAGCAACTTTTTAAGAGCATTCATTTCAATAGGGAGCTTTAGTCTAGTTCCCCATTTTTAGCAAAAAGATAGGCCACGCAAACGTTTTTTTAAAGAAACACGGAAGCCGTAATGATGTATAATACACTCTGTTTTTCTGTTTCATCCTAATTTGGAGGTGCCCTATTTTGACCCTTTCCCTGAAAGAGGCTTTTGCTCTGAAAGAAGCCATAGCTGTAAAAGAAACAAACCCTCATTCTGAGGGAATCGCTTCTTCTCCAAAGATAAAAAAAACTTTGGGACGCGTTTCGTCAGAAAATCTTTCTTTTGAGGATGCTCGATACGAGCTCTTGGACCGCATCAAAGATAAAGCGGCGAGCGGCATTTTGCTCCCTCGCGTAGAAAGTTCTTTACCCCAAAAAATCGGCCGTTGATCTTACTCCAAATTAAAAGGAGGAAAACGCATGCTTGAGGTTATTGCAACCTGCGCGAGCGATGTTGAAAAAATCGTAGCAGGCGGAGGAGAACGCATTGAACTGGTGAGTTCGCTCTCAGAGGGAGGGCTCATGCCGTCTAAAGCGCTGATTGAATATGCCGTCACAGTAGCCGGGAAAATACCCGTAATGGTGATGATTCGCCCCCATGCGATGGGCTTCGTCTACTCCGCCGCCGATCTTTCCATCATGGAAAAAGATATCGACACCGCCTTTACGTGCGGTGCCCACGGCGTTGTCCTCGGCGCTTTAACGGAACAGGGCGTTGTTGATGAAAAAGCGATTGCGCGCCTACTCCCGCATGCACAGGGGAAGTCCGTAACCTTCCACAGAGCTATCGACCAATCCAATAATCCGTTGGAATCGCTGAGAACAATCCTATGCTACCCCTTTGATCGCGTCTTGACATCGGGCGGATCGGGGAAAATCATGGAGAACGTCACCGTCCTAAAGGAAATGATGGACATCGGGCGGGGGAAAATCACCGTTCTTGCCGGCGGAGGCGTTACGATAAAAAATGTGAGTGCCCTTATTAACGAAACCGGTGTTACGGAGATACACGTCGGGACCGCCGTTCGCGATGGTTTTGATCCTTTAAATCCCATCCTGCCAAACCTGATAAAAGATATTCTCAAACAAATTCAACACGGTTAAAATCAGACAAAAATCACGCTGAGGTAATCCCGACAACTGCGGCCATATCGACAACACCTATAATGCCGCAGGAATTATCGATTTTTCTCCTCCATATAGCGAAGAGCCTTGGATGCGGCCAGCATCTGAGCGCCCTTTATGCTGGAGTCCCATGCGTCAAATTCCTTATCGGGAAGCTTCAACAGGACGTGAAAGCGAATCGCATGGTCGGGACCCTCTCGTTCAATCAGATCGTAAACAGGAGGTTTCCCCCCTAAAGCCTGCAAATGCTCCTGCAACAACGTCTTAGCGTTCTTCGGTTCGTCTAAATCACACACGGTTGATTCTTCCGATAAGGAGGCAATCACGGATCGCACTTCTTCGTACCCTCCGTCCAAGAAAAGAGCCCCCCAAATAGCCTCGGCTACATCCGCTAAGATGGAATCGTTCTCTCGTCCCCCTTGACGCTCCAGGCCACGTCCCAGGCGAATCAACAGAGGAATGCCCATATTAACAGCCCAGCAAGCCAGCGCGGATTCACAAACCAACAGAGAGCGGCGGCGCGTCATCTCCCCCTCGTTATCTTTTGGATGATCGCGGTACAATCGCTCGGAGATGCATAACTCCAACACCGCGTCCCCCAAAAATTCCAGGCGTTCATTAAAATAAGGAAGCCCCGACTCATTGGCATAAGAGGCATGAGTCAGAGCTTCCTTTAAAAGCTGTGGATTTTTAAAACGGTACCCAAGTCGGCTTTGAAAGAGATCGAGCCTCTTTAGCCACCAGCCTTCATCCATTGAACGGTCTATCCCTTAAAACGCTCGACAGCAAGAACACCGTTATGACCGCCAAAGCCAAAGTTATTGATCAAAATACGATCCACTTTTTGTTCCACGGCCTTGTTGCCGATAACGTGTACGTTGCACTCCGGATCAGGGGTATCATAGTTAATCGTAGGATGGATAATATTTTTTTCAACCGCCATGAGAGCGGCAATCGTCTCCAAAGCCCCGGCAGCACCCAGCGCATGTCCGATCATCGATTTTGTGGAGTGCACGGCCAATGTATTCACATGCTCACCGAAAACGGTGTGCAGTGCAACGCTCTCCATTTTATCATTCAGCGGCGTGGAGGTTCCGTGAGCGTTAATCAAATCCACATCCTCCGGCTTCCATCCGGCCTTTTTCATCGCCATGCGCATGGCACGAACCGGGCCGTCTGCCTGAGGATCAGGAGCTGTGATGTGATAGGCATCGCAGGTAAGCCCATACCCCGTCACTTCACCGTAGATATGTGCTCCTCGTTTTTTTGCGTGCTCCAACTCTTCAAACAGAAGAACACCCGCTCCCTCTCCCATAAGGAAACCGTCGCGATCCAGATCAAACGGGCGAGACGCGCGCAGGGGATCATCGTTACGGGTGGAAAGAGCTTTCATATTGGCAAATCCGGCGATGGCAACAGGTGTAATCGCCGCCTCCGACCCTCCGGTGAGCACGAGGTCTGCATCTCCTCTTACAATGGCGTGCATTGCCTCCCCCATGCTGTGGGTTGCGCTGGCACACGCGGTTACAACAGCCATATTGGGCCCTTTGGCACCAAACTGAATAGCGACATATCCGGCCGCCATATTGCTCAGCATCATCGGCACAAAAAACGGACTGACACGAGAGGGCCCCTTTTCCATCATGATGCTGTAATTTTCATGAGTAGTATTGATGCCGCCCTCGCCGCTGCCAAGGTAAACACCAAACATATTCCCATCAATCGCTTTAACGTCCAGTTTTGCATCCTCAACAGCCAAACTGGCTGCTGCTACTGCAAAATGAATAAACCGATCGGCTCGTCTTGCATCTTTTTTATCAAACCACTTCTCTGGATCAAAGTCCTTCACTTCGGCCGCGATATTGACTCGATGCCCCTCTGTATTAAAGAGGGTGATCTTCCCTGCGCCGTTCTTTCCGGCCGCAAGAGCACTCCAATAATCCTCTTTACCGCAACCGATGGAACTGACGGCCCCTAATCCTGTGATGACAACTCTTCTCACATCCAACACTCCTTCTTGGAGTAAAAAGCACGGGCGACGACAAAAACCTGCCCGTGCTCTTTTGTTATAAAATACTATTCCTCTACGCCGAGCTTATTTTTCACGTAGTTCATTGCCGAACCCACGGTGGTGAGCTTCTCCGCATCTTCGTCCGGGATCTCGATATCAAACTCCTCTTCGATCCCCATGATCAATTCAACGATATCCAGAGAATCCGCGCCCAGATCTTCCACGAAGGAAGCTTCCGGCTTAATCTGCTCCTCCTCAACGTTCAACCTATCCGTAACGATATCTTTTAGCTTAGCAAGTACTTCTTCCATCTGCATCTGTAACACCTCCTTCCTGATTTTTCACATGGTCATGCCGCCATCAACGGCAAGCACCTGTCCGGTAATATACGAAGCGTCATCAGACGCTAGAAACGCCACGGCCTTGGCGATATCCTCTGGCTGCCCGTACCGCGCAAGCGGTATTTTTTCCAAAACGGCCATCCGAACTTCTTCGGGAAGAACTGCCGTCATATCCGTTTCAATGTACCCGGGAGCGATGCTGTTTGCTGTAATGCCTCGTGATGCAAGCTCCCGCGCTAAGCTCTTCATCAACCCCAGAACTCCAGCCTTCGCTGCGGCATAATTAGCCTGCCCTGCGTTTCCCGTCAGTCCCACAACCGAACTGATGGCGATGATGCGTCCATAACGTGCTTTCATCATGGGACGAATGGCCTCACGGGTACAATAATACACCGAGTTCAGGTTTGTGGTGAGAACTTTCTGCCATTCCTCGTCCTTCATCCTCATAAGGAGATTATCGCGGGTAACCCCGGCATTCGCAACCAGTACTTCCACGGAACCCATTTTCTCGCTCACATCTTTAAAAAGAGCCTTCACTTGATCGGGATCGGAGACATCTGCTTGAAACGCAGCGGCCTCTCCTCCTGAAGAAAGAATGGTCTGAACCAATTCTTCCGCCGCAGCGTGAGCACTCTGATAATTAATCGCAACCCGATACCCGCAGGAGACCAAGTGCAAGACAATCGCCCTGCCGATCCCGCGGCTCCCCCCTGTTACCAGGGCAAGTCGTTTCCGCGCGCCACTCATTCAAGATCCCCCCTCAACGTTTCGAGGCCTTTGGGAATATCCGTCACCTTCTGGATGGGACAAACCTTTTTCCCCTTACAAATTCTCTTCGTCAGGCCGGAAAGGACGTTACCCGGGCCCAGTTCAATAAACGTATCCACACCGGCGCTCTCCATCGCCTGAGCATCACTGACCCAGAGAACCGGGGAAAACGTCTGTCTATAAAGAGCATTTTTTATCTTTGAAATATCCGTTAAAGCCTGAGCATCTACATTGGTCATAATCGGCCAAAGCGGTTCCTTCCAAGAAAGCGACTCAAATAATGCAAGCAATTTCTCCGCAACAGGCTTCATCAAATCGCTGTGAAAGGGCGCACTCACCTTAAGCGGAATCACTTTAGAAGCACCGATGGCCTTAGCTGTTTCCATGGCTCTTCCAACGGCTGCCGTATGTCCGGAAATAACAATCTGCGTAGGGGCATTCACATTAGCGGGTTGACAGACTTCCCCCTCTGCGGCCTGTTCACAGACGTCCTTCAGCGTACTCATATCCAGCCCCATAATGGCTGCCATGGCGCCCATTCCGAGGGGAACGGCCTCCTGCATCCACTGCCCCCGCTTGTGCACTAAAGAGACGCCCTCCGCAAAAGGAAGCGCTCCTGCGGCAATAAGAGCAGTGTACTCCCCCAAACTGTGTCCCGCAACAAATTGGGGGGTGAGTTTTTCTCCGTACTCCTTCTCAAATACCCGCATCACGGCAACACTCATCGTCATCACAGCGGGTTGCGTGATGGCCGTTTTCATCAGATCTTCCTCCGGCCCTTCAAAAATCAAGCGAGTCAGAGAAAAACCAAGGGCTTCATCGGCCTCTTTAAACACATCGCGCGCACTATCGTGCTGGTCGTAAAAATCCCTGCCCATTCCCACTTCTTGGGCTCCTTGACCGGGAAAAATAAGCGCATAGGACATTAGATGTAAACCTCCTGCTGACCGTTATTTAAAACTATCGTCACCCTTTAGACTGATCCGGTGCGCGTCCTCGAATATATCACGAATAATCTGTGCGGCGGGAAGGATTTCATGAACCATCCCCGCACTCTGCCCCGCCATCACGGAGCCGAATTCCACATCTCCATCCACCACTGCATTGCGGAGTTTGCCGGCTCCATATGCCTCAAGTTCCGGTGCCGGGCTGCAATGAT
>JAGPAO010000168.1 GCA_018063805.1 Synergistaceae bacterium
GCGTAATACTGGCGAATAGAGCGTTCCATATTTTAGCCCAAGCGGGCAAATGCGCAAAGGCAACATTCCACTCTGTTAAGCAGAAGATAGCGGTGGCGGAGACGATCAGAACGGCTGTGGTGGTGAGAACAGTTTTGCATGCCCCGGAAAGATGGTGTAGTCTTCCCGAAAAGAAATCCCGCAATTCCGACATGACGGGAAAGCCTATCCCTCCGGTGACAATGAGGATCATAATCGCCGCAGGAACAATAAGGCTATGTTCGAATGGGATTAGACCGGTTGAATAGAGAGAAAAACCGGCGTTGCAAAACGCGCTGATGGAGTGAAAAATTGCTTGATAAACAGCGCGCAGAGGTGACTCCCCATATATCAGAAATCCCGTAAAAAGTATGGCGGCACCGATTCCTTCTATGAAAAATGTGTAGTATAAAATTCTTTTTAAGAGCAGAATAGCACCTTGCGGTGTGTTGATACCCAGTCCTCCCGCGAGAAAGAGACGTGCCCGCAGCCCAATGCGTTGCCGCAGGAGAAGGGGAAGCGCCGTAGATACGGTCATCAAGCCAAGGCCGCCAATTTGAATGCACAGCAACAGTAAGAGCTGGGATGGAAAGGTCAACATTGTTCCGATATCAAAAACAGCAAGACCTGTCACGCAGGTTGCGGAAGTGACGGTAAAGAGAACGTCAAGAAAAGGAAGGGGTCCCCCCATTAAGTGGTTGACTAAATATATTAATAGGGTTCCCGCCAAAATAATGGACAGGAACCCCAGGGAGATCGTTTTTTCGATGCCGAGGGAGCTATAAGTTCTCACATCGCACCGCTTTTATGCGGATAACGCACACCGTGCCTTCTCGACAAGAGTAGAGAAGGAGGACATATCGTGCACTGCCAGGTCAGCAAGCATTTTTCTGTTGATGGTGATGTTTGCTTTTTTGAGCCCATTCATGAAAGAGCTGTAGGCCATGCCATGAGTACGGGTTGCTGCGTTGATTCGCATGATCCACAGTTTGCGGAAATCTCTTTTTTTCCGTTTGCGGTCATTATAAGAACGCGTAAGGGAGTGCAGGTACGCCTCGCGTGCGCGGCGGTAGACATTTTTCTTTCTTCCCCAATATCCCTTAGTGATTGCATATAATTTTTTTAATTTTCTACGGCTGGCGCTGGAACCTTTTACTCGCATAGTTTAGTCACTCCTCGAATGAAATCAAGCGTACGGCATAATCGCTTTGAGGCGAGCCTCAAAAGCGGGGGAAAGAACACCTTTTTCGCGCAAACGACGAAGTCTGCGTGCATTTTTGCTCTTCGCAAGATGCCTTTTTCCGTTTTTCTGAAATGTCACTTTGCCGGAACCGGAAACGCTGAAGCGTTTTTTGGCACCAGAGTGGGTCTTCATTTTTACTTTAGCCATGAGACGTAAACCCTCCTAGATAATTTCTTGTCTAATATATTACTTTGATACTGTTTCCGTTGGTTTTGCCGATGGCTGCAGCGTCGGCGTTAGCATGATCCGCATGTAAGAACCCTCCATGCGCGGTTCCATCTCGATCTTCCCTGCGGATTCCACATCTTTAATCACGCGATTCAGAACCTCGCGGCCCCGATCCAGAAACGCCATTTCGCGTCCCCGAAAGAAGATAGCAACCTTCACTCTATGCCCGTCTTCCAAGAAAGAACGAATGGCTTTAACCTTAAAATCGTAGTCATGCTGATCGATTTTTGGGCGCATCTTCATTTCTTTGACCGTCTGGTTCTTTTGCTTCTTGCGGGCATCTTTATCGCGTTTTTGCTGTTGGAAACGATACTTCCCGTAATCCATGATCCGGCACACCGGAGGTGTTGCCTGAGGTGCCACTTCAACGAGATCCAAATTTTTCTCTTCCGCCATCGCCAAAGCCGTTGCTGTGGGGATCGCCCCTAACTTGGCGCCTTGGTCATCGATGAGCAAGACCTCGTTTGCCGTGATCTCTGTATTTACTCGCGGTTCATCTTCCCTGTTTACAGCATTGCTAATGATTCTCCACCTCCTAATATATAAAGGGCCAGACATATATACGCCTGACCCTGAAAAGTCTTAACTAACCCGGCAACATCGTCGATAGGTGAGAGGCGCATCCTCTTCTTGGAACACTATTAATTTTTACAACGGATGCATGATAACACAGAGCAGTAGCTATTGTCAAAAAAAATGAAAAAGTTGACATTTTAGTGGGAGTAGGATTAGCATGTGAATAGGTTCGCATTGCTGATATATCTTTTAATTGCTTGGGCTTAGTTTTCCGCAAAGCCTGAAATTGTTCTTGTCTTTGTTTTTTACGGAACGAGGGGAAATACGCGTATTTTTTACAATCGGGAGATGCTATACGTTATCAATTGGGAGGGAATGCCATGTTGGACAACATCAAAAAAGAATCACAGGCAATTCAAGAGGAAATTGTAACTTGGCGGAGGGCTTTGCATCAAATGCCGGAAACGGGTGTCAACACACCTCTATCTGAGGCTTATATTTGTGGCGAGTTGGATAAATTACACATTCCCTATAAAAAGGGAGTGGGGCAGCACGGTATTGTGGCGCTGATTGAGGGCAAAAAAGCAGGTAAAGTGTTTGCTCTGCGCGCTGATTTTGACGGATTGCCCATTAAAGAAGAGACGGGGCTTCCCTTTGCCTCAACGAACGGATGCATGCACGCTTGCGGGCATGATGCCCATGCGGCGATGCTCTTGGGTGCGGCCAAGCTGATCAAAAAACACGAGAATGACCTTGAGGGATCTGTCAAGCTCATTTTTCAACCCGGTGAAGAGGGATGCCCCGATGGCCCCGGCGGTGCGAAGCGCATGCTCGACGATGGTGCTTTGGAGAATCCAAAACCGGATGCGATGATGGGTTTGCACATCGGCAGTATTTGGAACGATGATAGTATGAATGTGGGTGATTTGCTGGTTCACTACGGGGGAATGATGGCCTGTATGGATCGTTTTTCCATCACGATCAAAGGAAAGGGCGCACATGGCGCACAGCCGAATAATTCCATCGACCCGATCAGCATTGCCGCGCGCGTGATCACGGGTATACAGACGATTATCAGCCGCGAGCTGGATCCGCTGGATCCGGGAATTATTTCCATTTGTCAGGTGCATGCGGGAAGTGCCTTCAATATTATCCCCAACGAATGCTTTATTCAAGGAACCGTGCGTGCGCTGGACGGCAAGGTTCGGAAGTTTTTGGCCGATCGCATTGGGGAAATCGCCAAGTCAACGGCGGAGGGTATGCGCGCAACCGTGGACTTTGATTACAACTGGGAGGGACCCAATCCCGTTGTGAACAACAGCCAAGTGACACAGGAATTCCGTGATGTTGCAGAAGAGATTCTGGGCAAGGACAAAGTGAAAGAGCTCCCGCGCCCCTCTATGGGCGGAGAAGATGTGGCCTTTTTCCTGGAAAAAGTTCCCGGTACCTTTGCCTTCTTGAACAGCGCAAATCCGGCAAAGAAAACGGATGTGGCGCACCATAACCCCAAGTTTGACCTGGATGAGGATGTACTGTGGATCGGCAGTGCGGCCATGGCTGGTATGTCTCTGACATGGTTGAAAAATCATAAGGGATGAGGCCAAATGAAGGCACGGATTAAAAAAACGTTTAAAGAGGTATGCGGGATTATCGGCGTTACAGGGCGCGAGCAGGATGTTATTCGCCATTTGAGGGATCTTTTTACCCCTCTAGCCGATGAAATTAAAGTCACGCCTATCGGCAACTTGATCGCAACCAAGCGAGGCAAGGGCAACGGGCCGCGTTTGATGCTGTGCGCTCATGCGGACGAAATTGGGCTGGTGGTCAAATCCATTCTGTCCAGCGGGTTCATCATCTACGAGCGCGTCGGTGTGGTTCCCAATAAACTCTTGGTCGCACGTCACGTGACCTTGCAAGGGGAGAAGGGACCCATTCAAGGGGTTATCGGGATGAAACCGGGACACCTCCAGACACCTGAAGAGGCAACCAAAGTAGGCACAAGCAAGCAGAGTTTTATCGATGTGGGTGCCACCAGCAAAGAAGAAGTGCTTGAGATGGGGATTCGTATCGGAACACGGGCTGTCTTTACCTGTGATATTGTGGAGATGCATAACCCGGATATCATTGCCACCCGGTCCGTAGACGATCGCATTAACTGCGCGATATTGGTGGAGCTTTTCAGAGAGCTGCAGTCCGTTGATTTCGACGGTGAAGTGTGCGCGGTTATCAGCACGCAGGAGGAGATGATCCTCAATTCCTCCGCCTCCGC
>JAGPAO010000169.1 GCA_018063805.1 Synergistaceae bacterium
AAACAGGGGCCCCCAGATAAAATTCCCCCTATCCGGGTTTAAATTCAAGACGGCTCCCTTTAAACCGGGGAATTCACCGTGCAGAGAGCTGTAGAGCGTCCTCAAATACCCCACTTCCCGCTTTTGCTGGATTCTGCCCGTGACCAGCCCCAACAAAAGATCCTCCGTATGGGTTCCCTTGCGCACCACGAGGTAGCGCAGATTTCCCATCGCACGCTGTTCATCGTACCCCTCAAATTTGGCCTCGCGTAATTTTTCGATGCAAAGCCGAGGAAGCGAAGCAAGCTCCGGCTCCAGAACGGGGCAGCTTTCTATCGGCACAATCCGATGGCTCCGCGCGGCATAATACCCCCAGTTCAGGCGATGCTCCCCCGTTGTCTGCAACGGAAAGGAGGCCTTATTGCGATACCCCCACTCCTGCGGTGAAGGGGTGCATTTGACTTTATCAAGAATCTCAAATCCGGCGATGCGTGCCAGCGCATCCGTGACGCTCTTTGTTTTTATATTCAACTGCGTTTCATAGCCGACGTGCTGCAATTGACAACCGCCGCACCAGCCGTACACGGGGCATTTCGGCTCCACTCGCAGAGAAGAGCTCACATGGCGCTCGTTAATTTGTGCCGTCGCGTATCGCTTTTTGGCTTGAAGGATGCGCACGGAAACGCGCTCCTCCGGAAGGGCCCCAGGGATGAATATAACAAAACCATCCTTGCCGTGACGGGCAATGCCCTCCCCTTCACTGTTAATCCCAACCACATCAACCGTTATTCTATCCCCTGCATTCATTCTTAATTCCTCCATATACCGCAAAATACCCGGCGATTGAATAATCATACCACGACAAAAGAACAAGTAAACATGAATTGAGGGGGGAGGCTTTGAGCCTCCCCCCTCAATTCGTTCTTCTTTGATTTAGGTGTTACTACTTCTTGGCTTTCATCAACGCATAGCCGGCATCAAAGGCTTTGCTGTTGAGCTCCTCTGTGCCTGCAGGGACGCGATTCAAAATGGCCTTTTTGACGGATTCCGGCTTGGTAAG
This sequence comes from Synergistaceae bacterium, assembly GCA_018063805.1. GTDB lineage: Bacteria > Synergistota > Synergistia > Synergistales > Synergistaceae > JAGPAO01. The sequence continues at coordinate 1,040 of JAGPAO010000169.1, forward strand.
ATCGGCAAGCTCCAGAACGCGGGCAGCCGCACCCAATGCCACCATGTTGGTGACGATCTCTTTTTTCAATTCCTCGCGAGCAGTGCGCACGATGGGAAGTCTGTAAATTTCCGCATCCACCTTTGGATCCTCAGTGACGAAGAAATCATCCAAGATGATAATTCCGCCCTTGGCAGTGTCTCCGGCGTATTCATCGCACGCCTTCTGCGTCAAAATAACTTGAAGGTTGGGATGGCTAGCCTTGGGGTAATCAATCTCCGTGCGAGAATAGACAACCTCAGATTTGCACGCTCCGCCGCGAGCCTCCGGCCCGTAAGCCTGAGTCTGGACTGAGGTGAGCCCCTCTTCCATTAGCGCAGCTGCTTCTCCGAGAATAACCGCAGCAAGAATAACGCCCTGTCCGCCGGAACCGGCGACTCGAATTTCATAACGCTTACTCATGGCGCTACCCCCTCGCCCTTTCGATAACTTCGGCGTATCTCTCAGTGTACTCTTTAGCCTGCTTATTGAGCAATTCACCGATAATGATTTTGCCTGCCAGCTCTTCTTCTGTCATGGTGTCGGCTTTGGCCTTGGGCACCTGATTATCCTTGAAGAAGTTATAGTTGGCAATCGGTGTTCCTCGCTTGTTCTTACGACCATACTGCGTGTGGCAGTGGGTCATCACTTCAATCACGGCAAAACCGTTGTGCTCGATGCCCTTTTTGATAAGGCTCTCACAAAGCGTCGGCTGAGCGATGGTGGCACGGGCAACATAGGTAGCACCGGCACCAATAGCCAGCTTGCAAAGATCAAAGGTGGGGTCTACAGCACCGTAAGGGGTTGTAGATGCAAACGCACCCTCAGGTGTTGTCGGGGAGGCCTGACCACCCGTCATTCCATAGATATTGTTGTTCATGATGACGGCGCAAATGCCGATGTTTCTGCGGCAGGCATGGATAAAGTGATTGCCGCCGATAGCGGAACAGTCGCCGTCTCCCATGACGTTGACAACGGTCAACTCCGGTTTGGCCAACTTAACGCCCGTGGCAAAAGCAAGGGATCGGCCATGCGCTGTGTGCAGCGTGCAGGCATCGACATAACCGGCCATACGGCTGGAACATCCGATACCGGAGGAAATAACGGTCTGGCCTTGATCTTTGTTAAGGGAAGCAAGAGCCCGGATGATCGAGTGCATAATGACACCATGACCGCAACCGGGGCACCAGATGTGCGGCATAAATTTGGTTCTGAGCCATTTCATAACATCTTCGCGAGGCATATTAGGCCACCTCCTTAATGAAGGACATAATGTGTTCCGGTTTGAAAAGCTCTCCATTGAGCAAGGGCTTGGAGATAACATTGGCCTTGCCGTGAATGGCGCGCTCAATCTCAAGCACCATCTGTCCCTGGTTCAACTCCGGGACAATGACGTGTTTGACCTTAGAGGCAATGGCCTCTAGCTCCACATCGGGGAAAGGCCACAGGGTGACGGGACGGAAATGCCCGACCTTAACGCCCTGGGCGCGCATCTCGCGTACCGCACGAAGGGCAGAGCGGGAGACACAACCGTAGGAGACAACCAACACGTCCGCATCCTCTACGGATTCGACCTGATACTCAACGACATCCGATCGGAAACGGTCTACTTTGGAAAGCAGACGGGTCGCCTTACGATCGATTTCCTCCGTATTATTCGTGGGGAAACCAAAATCGGTGGAGGTCAGCCCCGTAACATGCCAGCGATAGCCGTCACCAAAGGCAGCCATCGGAGGCACTCCGTCCTCATCGGCTTTGTAGGGGACAAAGTCCTCCTGCGAACCCGTTGGGCGTTTACGGTCAATCAAAACGAGAGAATCCGCATCCGGAATAACAATCTTCTCTCTCATGTGCCCGACCACTTCGTCGGTCATCATCAAGACGGGCTGCCGGAAACGCTCCGCCATATTAAAAGCTTTTATCGTGAGATCGTAGCACTCCTGAACGGAAGCAGGGGAATAGGCGATGGTTGCATGGTCTCCATGTGTCCCCCAACGCGCCTGCATGACATCTCCCTGCGATACTTTTGTGGGGAGTCCCGTTGAAGGGCCGCCGCGCTGAACATCGACAATAACGATGGGAATCTCCGCAATATAGCCATATCCGATAAGCTCCTGCTTTAGGGAAAAACCGGGGCCGGAGGTCGCCGTCATGGATTTCAAACCGGCTATGGAACCGCCGATCGTTGCCGCTATACCGGCGATCTCATCCTCCATCTGGATGAACTTTCCGCCTACGGCCGGGAGTTCCTCTGCCATAACTTCAGCAATCTCGGTGGAAGGAGTGATGGGATAACCACCGAAAAATCGGCAACCCGCCGCAAGTCCTCCCATGGCAACCGCCATGTTTCCCTGCCAGAAATCAACCTTTGGCATCCTATTCACACTCCTTTACGGTAATGGCAAAGTCGGGGCAAATATTGTCGCACTGATGACACCCAATACAATCATCCATTCTCACGGGTGTAGACTTTACCTGTTGGTTCAGTTCCAGAACTTTCTTAGGGCAAACACCGACACACAGAGCGCACCCCTTACACCATTTTTCGTTCACGACAACGCTGAACTTCTTTGACAAGAAACACACCTTCCCTTCCTCAATCTCCCACATGCCGAACGGTAGCTCATCGAAAAGGACACACCCGACCGAGCCACTCAACTCGTCACAAGGTTCTTTAACACAATCATCCACATGTGCAATATACACGAAAGAGTGTATGCAAATCAAGCGCAATTTGATGCAAATTAATATAGCTAAAAAAACAGAGAATTCATATCAATTTAAAAAAACCAAATAGAGCCGCATTAGTTGAAGAAATATTTGCGATGATATAGAATAATTTGGTTACAATTTAGGAGGGATTGCGGTGCGTTTGCTCGGAAATATTTGGTGGTATATCCCGTGTATGGGGTTTTTAACTGCGTTCGGCGTTTTTTTGTTGGGAATACTATTTAGCATTAGTATTGTAGGGGCACCTATCGGCGCAGGGCTAATCCAATACTCTAAATTTCTTTTGGCCCCTTTTTCGTCTGAAATGGTCAGCAAGGAAGATTTGAACATCCGGCAGAATGGGCTCTGGAAATTGTACTCTTTCGTGGTACGCATCGTCTATTTCCCCTTCGGTCTCTTCTTTTTTCTGGTCGCTCTTTTTCAGATCATCGCGGCAGCCGTCACGATTGTGGGGATTCCCGTCGCTCTGATCCT
>JAGPAO010000170.1 GCA_018063805.1 Synergistaceae bacterium
CTCCGCCTAAAACCTGTAGTACGGTCTGAAAAGACACAGGATAATCCCCCTATAAATGATATCGGTAACTAAAATTTATAACGATTGCTTTTTCTCGGTACGTTTGCGCGGTTTAGGCTTAGAAAGATTCTTTTGACCCGGCACTTCTTGTTTCAAATGGCTAATTAACGGAATAATCGTCGGATAACTCTTTGCGTGGCGGGAGAGAACCTCTCTGATTTTTTTTCTGATCTCCGTGTGCAACGTCTCCATCTCTCGATCATTACCTCTGATAAAAACATCAATCGCGCGCAAAATGGCTCCTTCAAGATCTTTTCTAAGGGATTCTTCCTCGACACCAAAGATGCTTCCCTTACTTTCCAGCAAAATCGGAGCCGCGAGGGAATAGTTTTCATTCAACACTACGGACAAGGTAATCAATCCATCTTCCGAAAGCTCTCGGCGTTCCTTCAACAACGAACCCTCAAATTCACCGATAGCCACTCCATCGATCAGGACAGCCCCGGAGGCCACACGCTCGCCCACCTTAACTTTGTTGCCGGCTGATAGCGACAGCACATCCCCGTTGTGTAGGACAAAGATATTCCGAGAGGGAATTCCCATTTCCCGTGCAAGCTGACCATGGCGCACCAAATGGCGATACTCGCCATGGCAGGGGACGAAATATTTGGGTTTTACCAAACTCAACATTAATTTCAGCTCTTCACGAGAAGCGTGCCCTGAGACGTGGATTTGCCGGCCGCGTTCGTAAACCACCTCGCAACCACAGGCGAACAAGCGATTGATCGTATGACTAACCAGTTTTTCATTTCCGGGAATGGGTGTAGCGGAGACGACCACAAGGTCTTTTTCACCGAGTCGTATCTGTCGATGCTCTCCTTTGCTCATCATCACAAGACCGGAAAAGGGTTCCCCTTGACTTCCTGTGGTGAGAACAACCGTTCGATTCGGAGCCAATTGTTCTGCATCCTGAGCAGAAATAAAGAGATCATCGGGCACATCAATGTAACCCAGCTTGCGTGCCAAATCAACGTATGCCAACATGCTCCGCCCCATCAAAACAACCTTTCTGTTAAAACGGGCGGCAACGTTGAATACTTGCTGTGCTCGGTGTAAATTACTGGCAAAAGTTGCCAGTACAATGCGACGGTCCTTATGGAGGCGAAATAATTGTTCGAACGTTTGCCCAACGGTGCGCTCTGATGGAGTAAAGCCGTCCCGCTCGCTGTTTGTCGAATCGGAGAGGAGCAGCAACACACCCTGTTTACCGAGATCGGCAAAAGTTGCGTAATCCGTTCGGACTCCGCCTATCGGCGTGGCATCGAGTTTAAAATCGCCGGTATGAACAACAACTCCGAGCGGGGTGCGTATGTATAACCCCAAAGCATCGGGAATGGAATGGCATACCGATATAAAACCGACTTCGAACACGCCGGCATGTACCGTTTGACCGGGGTGTACTTCTTGGTATTGGGGAGCATAACGAGATCGGGCATTGGTCATTTTATTTCCGACAAGCCCCAAAGTCAGAGGAGTGCCGTAAAGAGGGACGTCAATTTGCGGAAGAATAAAGGGCAACGCCCCGATATGATCTTCATGACCATGCGTCAAAAACAAACCACGAATTCTATGGCGATTTTCGACGAGATACTGAGCATCCGGAATCACAAAATCAATTCCAAGCATTTCTTCCTCAGGAAATTTCAAACCACAATCGATAATGATAATATCCTCTCCATATTCAAGCACGGATAGATTTTTTCCAATCTCACCCATACCTCCCAATGGAATTAACCGAAGTTCGGGAGATGTTGTTCCCCTTGTTTTTCGGTCATCGTTCTTTTTTTTTAAATCCGACATGCATAAACCAGCTCCCTTTCAGTTCGAAACAAATAATCCTCATTTGATGATAAAAAACACAACGCAAACAACAACCAACACCACATCTGAGTTTTTTAGATACACAAAGAGGTAATATCATTAGGAGTGTTCGTTATTCATATTTTTATCTTTTACAAGCCGCTTAAGCGACAATTATTCCAAGAATAAACCTATTCAACCGCTTATACAGAGTGTAACAGATATCGCAGCGAATCGTTACATTTATCTGGCTCAGTTTTAGCGAGAGAGGCATATTCAGAAAATGCAGACAGGAAAAATCGCTTATTTTGCCTATCTGCACTGGTTCACCTGATAAATAAATCGTCAATATTAATTCGCGTTCTCTGTAACCCAAACTCCATCATAAAATCTTGTGTTCGATTCAACTCTGCAACGTCCGATTTTCGGATGGTGGGATCAAAATCATACCAGGGGTACATGGTTGCAACCGCTTTGGGGGACAACCCCGTCGCCTCTCCCGCGATACGCATCGCTTCTTGCGGTTTTTGTTTCATGAATTCCAGCGCTCGATGGTGTGCATTCAAAAACTTACCTATTGTTATCGGATATTTTTTTGCAAACTCTTCTGTTGTTGCAATCACAGTGGTTGCGTCAACCAGTCCCTCTCCGTCAACCAGCACAATGCCGCCGTTCTCCGTTGCATTGTAAGCAGCCGGACCTGCGAGAAGAGCGGCTTGGATGCTTCCTTTCTGAAGCGCTGCGGCAGCGCTTGGGATATCCATATTGATAAAATTAACCTCAGTGGGGCGAATCTTGGACCGCTTCAGGGCGGCTACCAGTAATTGATGTAAAATCGTCCCCTTGGGGCCTCCGATACTCCGCCCTTTCAAATCCGCCACCGTTTTGATAGCCGGATTTCTTACCACAATAACAAACGCCTTCGGTGCTCTCGAATATACCCCTATGATCTTCAGTGGAAGGCCCTCTGAAACGGCAAGGATAGCCGACGTAGCCCCTAGGCAATTCGCAAATTGAACCTCCCCTGCCGCCATAGCCGCAGTCTGACGAGGCCCTGCGTTTAGCTCCGGAAAGGTCAGCGACACACCCGGAAATTCATCTTGAAAAAGATTATTCTCCTTCTGGATAATAGAGGGAACATTCAAAGGAGATTTGACATACGTGATCCCTATTTTTTTAGGAAGACCCGCTGTTGCAGCAGACGCTATTGAAGAAAACAATAAAATGACCACCAACAGCGAGGAGAAAATAGATCTATTACTTAACTTCATAAAAAGACCTCCCTAAATTAAGTTATTGAAAACCACAAAACAATTCCAAAGAAAGAAGCCGACCGCTTATTTGCTCAAGACCACGAGAAAAATAACATTTACGATTCCCCATGAGCTCCTTTTTCGATTAACGATAAAATCCTTTCCCAAAGAGAGAAGAACCCTTGTGAGCTACGGCTGCGAGGGTAAGGTAGATCCACATGAATAGAGTCAATTAATCGTCCTTCATCCAAAATAAAGATACGTTTTGAAAGAAGGATCGCCTCCTCTACATCATGCGTTACAAGCAGCATGGTTTTTCCTCCCTGTTTGTGCAGGTGCAATATTTCCTCCTGTAGAGAACGCCGAGTAAAATAGTCCAATGCGCTTAACGGTTCATCCATTAAAATAAGCTCCGGATCATAACAGAGCATTCTCCCAAGCGCAACGCGCTGTGCCATGCCCCCCGAAAGCTGCGATGGATAGGCATTTTTAAAAGCCGTCAAACCAAGAATTTCAAGCAATTGCTGTGCTCTTGCAATGGGTAAATCCTTTTTATTTCCATTTAAAAAGGGAAATAGAATATTTTTCTCCACCGTAAGCCAAGGCATAAGCCGCGGTTCTTGAAAAACCATACCGACCCGATAGTAATCCCCATCTTGAAGTTCCTCTCCGTCCAGAAAAAGACTCCCGGAACTTTTATGTACCAAACCGGCAAGAATTCTGAGAAGGGTCGTCTTTCCCGAACCGCTTCTTCCTACAATCGCGACAAAATCCCCCCTGTCCAAATCAAAAGAGACGCCATTCAGCGCATGTACTTGTTTTCCTCCAAGAGGGTATTTTTTCACAAGATCTCTCACTTCAAACCAGGGCATCCGAATCCCCCCTGTTCCCATGATAGCATTCAATTAATCGCACAACGCCCCAGTCCATCAAGCTGCCGAGACAGCCAATGACAAAAATACCAACGAGTATCACATCGGAACGAGAAAGCTGTTCCGCATCCAAGATCATGTAACCCAAACCGGAGGAGGCCGCCACCAGTTCTGCGGCGATCAAAGAACGCCAGCTATACCCCAGCCCCAGCCTCATCCCCGTCAAAATATAGGGAACGGCAAAGGGGATAATGA
>JAGPAO010000171.1 GCA_018063805.1 Synergistaceae bacterium
GCGACTCTGAGTTTTTGCAATTCATAAACCGTTGAGGAATCACCGTAACCCGGTATATCCTCCCCCCAACGAAGACCGGACACCTCCGCCTCCAGATCCTGCAGCGGCAATATCACACGCCGCCACATCAACCATACGGCAAACAAGCCGGAAATACCCACGCAGCCTATAATGGTCGGCCAAAAATAGCCAAAGCGGACGGCATAGCCGGGAAGATCTTTCCAGGGAACCGCAGCCAGCACATAATAGCTGCTGGAACGCGTGGGGAAAATAGCTACCGTGTACTTATCCCCCTCGGAATCGTGTATTTCCCAAGCAGTTGCCAAGGCGTAATTCTCCGTCACATACGGTAATATCTCCTTCAGTGAATCGGATCCGTATATAAATTGTCCGTTGCTGTCCAGTACGGCAATAAGCCCAGGCAGTGTTCCTATTCCGGCAAAAGTCCTAAAACCGGGTTGTTTGTTGTAAAGAGACTGGGCCGTTTCAGGATCAATAAAATCCCATCGCGTCTGAATCCGGCTTGCAAGACTTTCTGCAAGGTTTTCCACGTAGGAGCGTGTGATGGTTTCTAATGTCTTTTGAAAATGGAAAACACCAAAAGCAGCGATTAAAACCGCCCCTATCGAGGGAACAAGCATTAAAAAGGTGAGAATAAAAAGTCGATTGCGTCTCACTCAAGTAATTCCTCCAGCATGACAACGCCGTATTTCAAGGCAAGTAACATGGCCTCAGTCTTATTCCGGGCTCCTAATTTATCATAAATAGAGGCCAGATGCGTTTGAACTGTCCGTTCGCTGATAAAAAGCTGCGAGGCTATTTCTTTTCCGGACAAGCCCTTTGCCGCCAGATGCAAAACCTCTCGCTCTCGGGTGGAAACCGGCTCCGGCGTAAAGACCTGCTCCCGCTCCTCAACAGTGCTTGCCACTTCGCTATCGAGATAAAGCCCCCCGCGAACCACAATGCGGATAGCCCTTGCCAAGGCCTCCGCCGTAGATGTTTTCAACACATAGCCCCGCGCTCCGGCCCTCAAAGAGGCGAGAACATATTGCTGTGCATCATAGGAGGTCAGCATAAGAGGAATCGTGGGCAATCCCGACTCCTTAATTTTACGAGTAATGGTCACCCCGTCCATCCCCGGCATACGTATATCAAGCAACGCTACTTGAGGGCGTGTGGCTTGAATGCCCTTCCACGCGCTATCTCCATCGGCATAATCGCCCAAAACCTCAAAATCAGGCTCTTTTGCAAGGTAAGCAAGCAATCCCGTGCGCGTCAATGGATGGTCATCAGCTAAAATCAAGGTTATAGACATATATAGCTACCTCCTTTAATCTCGTAAAAATTCACCTAAAATAAAACCGTTTACAGCATGCAACAGTTTGCATCGCTTGACATCCGCCGGATAACGTAGCCGGTAAATCATGCTGAAAATCAGACGCCGAGCCCGATCTCTTTCTCACAGGGGCGCATCGCTTCAATGGTCATTTCAATCAGCTGATCAAGGGATTTATCCATCAAAACGCACCCCTTCTCGATAATGCCCCGATCAACACCCTTGGCAAAAGCTTTATCCTTCCACTTTTTCTTAACAGATTTCACTTCAAGATCCATCAGCGATTTGCTCGGACGCACAAGCGCAACCGCGGTCACAAAACCGGAGAGTTCATCCACCGTGTACAGGGTTTTTTCCATCTCCGTCAGAGGCTCAACACCGGACCAATCCCAACCATGAGCCAAAACAGCCCGAATAAGCTCTGCAGGATACGCTTTTTCCTCCAACCACTTTGCGCCTACCATCGGGTGCAGTTCCGCCGTTTGCGTTTTCTCCCAATCGATGTCATGCATCAATCCGGTAAGCCCCCACAATTCAACATCCTGACCATAGTGTTTTGCAAAATAACGCATGACGGCCTCTACAGCCAATGCATGCCGAATATGCCCCTCTTCTTTATTATGCTCTCGCAAAAAAAGCATTCCCTCTTCTCTTGTCTGCATATCCAAGCCCCCTTATAGTTTAAAGATATCCAGCGGCAGTGCATCCGTGTAATGCACCGATTCCATCCCCGCCTCTGCGCGCAGAGCCCGTCCCAATTCATCCGGATAGGCATGCATAAAAATAACGCGGGTACACCCGGCGTTGATCATGGCTTTGCTGCAAAAAGAGCAAGGTTCGTGCGTACAATAAATCCAACTGCCCTTCGTTGCAATACCCTCCGATGCCGCTTGGGCAATCGCATTCAACTCTGCGTGCGATCCGCGGCAAATCTCATGGCGCTCTCCGGATGGGATGTTCAATTGCTCTCGCAAACAGCCCGTTTCGCTGCAATGGCGAACACCGCGAGGAGCGCCGTTGTACCCTGTGCTCAAAATTTGATGGTCCCGAACCATCACCGCTCCAACCTGCCTGCGGCTGCACGTACTGCGACTGGCAACAACATGCGCAATCAACATAAAATAGCTATCCCACTCCGGTCTTTTATGAAACACACGTTATCCCTCCAAAGATAGCGAGAGAGGTCTCCCTCTCCCGCCCATTTCCCCTCAAAAATCACACGTTAACATCCGAAGAGGGTAAAGAAACCTCCGGCGATGGCCCCACAATTTCCAAGGTTTCTTCCAATTCAAATTCAAATAAAAGCTGTGAAATCTCCATCTGTATGACATTATCCGTCTCATAAGGGATGGTAAAGCGCCGATATCCGAATTTCTCGGCGTAAAAGGCAAGATTAGAGTTTTGCACCTCTTCGCTCTGTTTGAGTGCTTGCTCCAAATGATTTAAAAATTGATCCTCGTCAAACAGAGGATCATCGCTCGCCAGCGCCACCACTTTACATTCGTCCACCAGGACAGATCGATCCCATATTTCGCAGAGTGTCAGGCCTGCATAAACATTCAGCTGCCCGCGTGCGACACTTTCCAGAATCCTCTCGATAGAGGGAGAATACGAGAAAACGATTCTAAAACCGTCCGCATCCTCACTATTTTTATCCGGGTACATCAAGCTTTCACGCGCCATCGTCCCCACATAGCCATTCCCAGAACTGCGCAAATAGAAAAATTCACTCCCAAAACCAAAGGCCAACCTGGCAATATTTGCAAATCGCTCGCTGTAAAGAGCATTCACAGAAACAGGGTTAAAATCAATACCATAAGGCATCCAAGAGGCTATTTCCAAGTTGACGTTTTGATCCCAATAGGGAAGCGATGAAAACCGCAGCCCTCTCAATTCTCTTTTGGAGAGGGTGTTCCGATTTCTCCGTCACCGTAATTCTCTTTAATTAAGCGAACCACTGTCTCCAACAGCTGGAACATTTCCGGCTTTGTGATTTGAGCATCCGCTCCAATGCTCTGCGCTTTGCGTTTAATATCCTCAGCCATAACAGAGGAAAAAACAATTACCGGAATATGTTTCAGTCTTGGATCTTCTTTCACCTTGCGGGTCAATGTGAGTCCATCCATCTTCGGCATCTCTATATCCGTCAAAAGAATAGAAAAACTGTCGCCATCTTCGAGCAAGCGATCCCAAGCGGCCTTGCCATGCCCCACCATTTCTAAATTGTGGAATCCACCGGCAGCCAGCGAAGATTGCACCAAACGACGAATGAGCGGCGAATCCTCCGCTACAAGTATTTTATATTTATCAGGATCTCCGATTGATGCGCTGACAGCATGTGCCCTGTCGGAATCCAATTGGAACTCTTCCGCAAGCGCCGGATTTACAACCTGCACAATACGCTCGTAGTCCAGGAGTAAGATATTGCGTCCCTCACGTTTAATAACGTACAGCGCATCCTGACCTAAAAAAGTCCCGGTAAGAGAGGCATCTAATTCTTCCGATTTAATCCGATAAATACGATCCACTGCATCCACAACAAAGCCAATCTTCATTCGGTTGAACTCAGCAACAATAACCTTACTATCCTCCAGCTCTATTTCCGACTCCACATTAAGGTAAAGCCGAAGATCAATGAGGGGGATAACCTCACCGCGGATGGTTGTAATGCCTCTCATTGAGGGGTGTGTCTGCGGTACGGGTCTGGTGCCGGGCCAACGCAGTATCTCCCGTGTTTTATCAACGTTAATGGCGAAATACTGACTGCCCAATAAAAAGACTACGATCTGCCACTCGTTCGTACCAACCTCGGTTAAAATACGTTCATCTGCCACGGTAATCACTCCTCGGATTTGGGTGCTCGTGCCTATTCTATACTCCGTTAAAAGTTACACGACACC
>JAGPAO010000044.1 GCA_018063805.1 Synergistaceae bacterium
TTCCGGCAATTTTTTAAGGGGCGGGTTTTGAGTAAAAACCGCCCCTTATCCTTTTGATCTATTGGGTGAAAGACTCATTTCTGATCCATGAATTCAACTCTTCCTCTTGATCCATGGAAAAACACTTCACGGCTAGCGAGTAGGGAGAGAGTTCCGTTCCCATTAAAGCGACCATTTGCTCTTCGGCAATGGAGCGTACGGTTTCGTGGACACCCGACTGTTCTCTCCGTGGAAGTAAAAGCAAAATACAAGGCCGTTCTCTTCCAAGCATGTAGGGGATGGCGCATTTGCATGCTAGAAAAAAGCCCTTTAGGTAATTGCTGAAAACACGATCCCACTCTTCTTCGTCAATGTCAAGAACCATATGATAACGTGCCGGTTGGAAGTTGCAATAAACAAGACAGTCAATCCCTCCGAATAATTCGGCGGTGTGAATGATGGCTGCTGAAAGCTCGCCTGTATTGGAAGGAGTGGCCTCCTCCGAATGAAAACGTTGAGAATCTGAAGCTTCGGGGGCGTTCTTGGGGTCTGTCACACTGACATGCCAATTATTTTTTAAAAACTCCTGTGCCAGCGTTCTTGCTTCGGGAGAGAAACAACCGGAAATAAACGCCACAGGGGCGAAAGAATCGGAAACGCTTTTATTTTTTTGCGTCATCTTTTAATCTGTCCAAAACCAACTTGTATCCGTCAACGCCGTATTCAACCGTTTTTTTGATTCGGCTGATTGTGGCGGTGCTGGCACCGGTCTCTTCAACGATTTTAGGGTAAGTGTAACCCTGTAAGAGTAATTTTGCCACTTCAAGCCGTTGAGCCATCGCTTTGATTTCCGCAATCGTAGCTAAGTCTTCAAGGTAGTGATACGCTTCCTCTCTTGTGCTAAGCCGCGGCAGCGACGAGGACAATTGATCGGTTAGTTCATCCTTCCACTTCTCAGACATCTCTTGCCCTCCTCGGGAAAATAAATTTAAGTTTAGAGTTTTACAACGGGTTATTCTTTGCTGATGCGTGATCGGATAATTTGATATCCGTCCGCACCGTAATCAACCGTTTTCTTAACGCGGCTGATTGTAGCGGTGCTGGCACCTGTTCGTTCAGCGATTTGAGGGTAGGATGCGCCGTCCATGAGCATAAATGCGACTTGCAGCCGCTGAGCTAAGGCTTTAATTTCGGCGATGGTCGCAACATCCTCCAGAAAACAGTAGGCCTCCTCGCTGGTTTTTAGCGTCAATAACGCATCGCAAAGTTGATCTGTCAGATGGTCTTTCCACTCTAGTGGCATGAAGTACCCCTCCGTTCTTAAGTGCATAATAATTTTGACATGTAATAAGATGCTAGTGTAATATGTAGCTTATAGTATATGATGTTGTATAAAAGTCAACAGTAACATTATATATTGACGGGAAGGTGGAAATGTAAAGATGGCAAAAAATATAACTCCAAAGGAAAAAGACTATGCTCAGTGGTATTTAGATATCATTAAAGTGGGGGAATTGGCGGATTATGCTCCTGTGCGCGGATGCATGGTCATTCGGCCTACCGGTTTTGGTATCTGGGAGACCATTCAGAAGCATTTTGACGATCGTTTCAAGGAAACAGGACATGTGAACGCCTACTTTCCCCTTCTGATTCCACGCTCTTTTCTGGATAAAGAGGCGGAGCATGTAGAGGGCTTTGCGCCTGAATGCGCTGTGGTCACTCACGCAGGGGGAGAGGAGCTGGAGGAACCGCTTGTGATTCGTCCGACTTCGGAAACGGTTATCGGGCATATGTACAGCAAATGGGTTCAGTCGTGGCGAGATCTTCCCATTTTGATCAACCAGTGGTGCAATGTCATGCGGTGGGAAAAAAGATCGCGTCTTTTTTTAAGGACGTCAGAGTTTCTTTGGCAGGAGGGGCATACCGCTCATGCCACCAGCGAGGAAGCCGTAGAAGAAACGCTTAAAATATTGGAAATTTACCGCAAGACGATGGAGGAAGACCTTGCTCTTCCCGTTCTTCACGGTGAAAAATCTGAAAACGAGAGGTTTCCGGGAGCAGTGGATACTTATACCTGTGAGACCATGATGAGCGATGGTAAGGCAGTGCAGGCGGGTACAAGTCATTTTCTCGGTCAAAATTTTGCCAAGGCTTTTGACATCACCTTTCAAAATCAAAGCGGAAACATGGACCACGCTTGGACGACGAGTTGGGGGGTCTCTACTCGCCTCATCGGAGCAATTATCATGACTCATAGTGATAATGATGGGCTGATCCTGCCTCCACGCGTGGCTCCCAATAAGGTGGCGATTCTTCCTATTTGCCCCGATAGTGCCAAAATAGAGGAGCAGCTGGAACCCAAAGCAATGGAATTGCGCGCACAACTAAACCAGTCCCTTGGCGGTTTGTATGCGTTGGTGGATAAACAGTATCATTTGCGCCCCGGCGATCGCTTCTTTTTCCACCTGCAAAAAGGCGTTCCGCTTCGGCTGGAATTAGGGGAAAAGGAATTTACTGCCGGTGAAGTGGTGGCGGTGCGCCGCGATACAGGAGCTAAGGAGAGGATTTCTTGGGATCAGGTAAGCACGCGCGTTCCTGAAATTCTTGACGATATCCAACGCAATCTGTATGAAAAAGCACTTGCGTTTAGGAAGGCAAGAACCTATAAAGCGTCAACTTTTGAGGATATGAAGGCGATTTTCCAAAAGGAGAATGTCTTTGTGGAGGCGTATTTTGCCGGAGGGCGCGAAGAGGAAAAAGAGATTAAAGAGCATACGGGCGGAGCCACGATTCGTTGCTTTCCTGCAAATGAGAAGGGAAACACAGGGACCTGTTTCTATACGGGCAAAGAAAACGGCCGCTTGGCTATTTTTGCCAAGGCCTATTAGGAGGAACCCTTTTGAAAATTATCGTGGCGTGCGGAGGGACAAGCGGGGAACGAGAGGTCTCTCTCCGTTCCGGTGCTGCGGTTGCAGAGGCGCTGAACTTAGCCGGGATTGAGGCTGTTTGTGAGGATGTAACATCGATTCGGGCATTTTTAGAGCGATGGGATGCCTTTAAAGCTGACGGCGTTTTTATTGCCCTCCACGGAGGATGGGGAGAGGATGGCCGCTTCCAAGCAGCGTTGGAAGCTTGGGGGATACCCTATACGGGCTCCGGGCCTATGGGGTGTTTGCTTGCGATGGATAAAGGTGTTTCAAGGACTCTTTTTCATCAAGCGGGTATTCCCATTGCCCCCGGTTTAACTCTTGCAAAAGGAGATCGGGCGTTTAACCCGGGTGCATGGTTAAGAGATTGGGGAAAAGTCGTTATAAAGCCTTGCTGCGGCGGCAGCACCATTGGTATTACCATTGCGCAAACACCTTCTGATATCGAGCGGGGATTGGCGTTGGCTTGGGAGATGGACTCCCGGGTGGTTGTAGAGAAGTTTATTGAAGGAACGGAATTAACCGTTGCCGTGTGTGAAATGGATTCGGGGCTGACCGCTTGGCCTGTCATTGAAATGCGCCCCATCTCCGGTTTTTACGATTATGAATCAAAATATACGCGAGGCTCTACGGAATACATCTGCCCCGCTCCGCTGAGTGCGGCGGTAACTTCAGAACTGCAACGCTTGGCTGTTTTGGCTCACTCGACCCTATCTTGTGATGTCTACAGCCGCGTTGATTTCAGGCTGACACCGCAAGGGGAGCCCTTTATTCTTGAAGTGAATACGGCGCCCGGTATGACGGGAACCAGCCTCGTTCCCAAGGCGGCTCTGGCGGCAGGACTGGGTTTCGGTGAACTGTTGCTGCACCTTATTAAAATCTCAAAAGGATTAAAACGAGGGTAGATTTGCATCGCCGGACGTGACTAATTCTGCCATGTCTTGTATACTGTATCTCACGTAATTTGAAAGAGAGTGCAATTGGGGGATTCCCCCATAAAGAAAGGAGGTTTTTTTGATGGCAAAGGCTGTTGTTGATGCGGATACGTGTATTGGCTGTGAGGCTTGTGTGGGTGTATGCCCGACCTCTGCAATCGTAATGGATGGCGGTAAGGCCGTTATTACTCCCGATACCTGTGTGGAGTGCGGTGCTTGCGTGGCCACCTGCCCGGTGAGCGCAATTTCTCAGTAACTTTGGGAAAAGAATAATTAAAGAAGAATGGCACTCTCTGCGAGGGGGGTGCCATTCTTCTTTAATTATCCCTTACTTTTTTGTTGAAGTTTTGCATTTTGTGCGGGGAATAGTGTACAATAAGGGTACTTTTGATCATTGAATGAGGGGTCCTTGCGATGAAAAAGCTAAGAATCAGAACAGTGATTATACTGGTAGGCGGTTTGCTGTTTGCCCTTTTAGTTATCATTTTTGTCGCCCAGCTTGATAAAGGAATGACACAGCTTTTAATCCAGCGCGAAAAGGATAACATCAATCAAAAAACCCATATTGCGGCGGCCATTTTGCAATCGTCTATGCAGACCCTTCCTGATATTACGAGGGATTGGTCCAGCTGGGACGCGACGTATGATTTTGTTGCCGGTAAAAACCCTGAGTTTATTGCGGATGAGCTGGGGGATTACCCCTTTCTGTTGCATAAACTAAATTTTGTGGCTATTTTTGATAAAGAAGGCAAGCTTAAATATGAAAAAATTTATGATTTTAACGAAAAGAGAGAGAAAGAGATGAATTTAGACCTTTCCTTTATGTTAGGCGGAATAAGGGATAAGGTTCAGTATAAATTCACGGGGATTCAGGAGATGGATCTCTCTGATCCCAGCTCAATAGGAGTCTCCGGTTTTATGTCCTCCAACGGCACCTGGTTTTACGTTTCCGCCTTTCCCGTACTTCGCTCAAGCGAAAAAGGGGGTAACAACGGCGTTTTTATATTCGGCAGAATCATCGATGACCAGGAGATGGCGCGAATTCAGGGTGGATCCGATAATATTCAAATGCACCGTCTTTCCGCCGAACAGGCGGAGGAGTTTTTCGCTCAGGGGCATCTCGTAGTGGAACCTTATTTTGTAGAATATACTGATAAGGGGATGGTGAGGGGGTACTTTCGACTTGGGGCGGTTTACGGGGATGACCTCGTCATCTTCTTGGAAGAACCGAGAACGCTTTACCTTGATGGATTACGCGTAATTAAAACATTTAAAATATCCATTTATCTAATCTCTTGCTTTATCCTCACTCTTTTATTTTTTATGATGGAGAAGCTTCTACTGGCGCCGTTAAAAGACCTGGCAGAGCGAGTGGAAAAAATTGACGAATCTTCAATGTCGGAAATGCTTCCCTCCTATTGGGGATATGAGCTGAGCACCCTCGTTGAATCTTTAAAAAAAATGCTGGATAAAATAGCTTATACCCAGGGAATCATCGAGTCGCAAAATGAAAACCTGCGTCATATTGTTCACCATGATCCCCTTACGGGTCTGCCCAATCGTATTTTATGCCGTACGGTTCTTGAAGATGCGCTGGAACAGGCGGGGGAAAATCGTTCCATAGTGGGTTTTTTCTATGTTAACATGATTAACTTTAAACTGATTAATGATACCTTGGGGCATATTGTGGGGGATATGCTGTTGATTCAATTCGGTCAGCGGTTGACGGAACACTGCCCGGAAGCGCTTGTCATCGCTTGTCTCGGCGGTGCGGAATTTGCGGTCATATACGGAGACTGCGACGAAACGGCTGATGTACTGGCGCGGGCGAGGGCGATAAAGAACGCCTACAGGGAACCCTTTATTCTGGGAAATCGGGAAATTCGCGTGGCTGTTGCCATTGGGGTTTCCATGTTCCCTGCCGATGCACTTGATGCGGAGGAACTGCATAAAAATGCCAATATTGCCGCCAATGTGGCGGGGATGAGCAGGAGATCCAATTATAAATTTTATGATGATTCCCTCTTAAAAGAAATCGCGGATCGCTTGCATATTGAAACCGCTCTTTCAAAAGCAATTGAACGCGATGAGTTTGTTCCCTTCTTCCAGCCGAAATTGGATCTTGCCACCAATAGAATCACAGGATCAGAGGCGCTGATTCGGTGGTTTTCTCCGACAGGGCTGATCATGCCCGGTTCCTTTATCTCAATTGCGGATGAAACGGGGCTGATTATCCAAATAACGTGGCTGATGATGGAAAAGGCGTGTTTTGAAAATCAGCGCTTTGCTGCGGAGGGTTTTGACATCTCTGTCTCCGTGAATGTGCCGGCGCAGGTTATTTTACACACGGATTTTATCCGAAGAACGCTGTCGATTCTTGAGTTAACGGGGATGGCACCGGAAAAATTAGATATTGAAATCACAGAAGAGGCTCTGATCACCGACCTTGAGAAGAACAGCAAGATTATGAAAGAACTGCAGTCCCACGGTATCGCTATTTCGGTGGATGATTTTGGAACGGGGTACTCCTCCTTGCAATACCTAAAAAGGATGCCCTTTAACACCATGAAAATAGACAAGGCGTTTGTGGACGGGATACCGGACGATCAGGATGATATTGCGATCATGAGGGCCAGCGTGGGGATCGCGAAGGCCCTTAAACTGAAAATAGTGGTTGAAGGCGTGGAGTCATTAATGCAGTGGGAGACCATCAAAGAAATGGGGTGCGACGAACTGCAGGGGTATGTTGTGTCTAAGCCGGTTCCTTCGGATGAATTTATTGATTTGCTCCGTAAATGGAACCGACCGAATTCGCCCTTACTTTCCGACGCAGAATTGACTGAAGATCCGATTTAGCAGATCTTCGCTTGCATCCAACCCCAATAAGTTTGCAAGCGATTGCCGCGCATAGGAGAGGGAGGCCGCGATTGCATCTGCCTGCGTGCTTGCTGATTGCGTAATCCGATAGCTCTCTTGTAGGTGAGAAAGGCAGTTTTGCAGCTCCTCAAGAAAGCGATGTGATGCGGTGGTGAATCCCTCTTCAAGGGAGAGATTGCTCGTCAAGTGTTCAGTGATCAGATTTTTTAACTCCTCAACCCCCTTTTTGTGCGCAGCGGAGACTTCAAGGATCGGACTTTGCATAAAAAGAGCGCGGATATCCTGAATGGTGACACACGTGTCGAGGTCATTTTTATTTAAGACGATAATATGCGGTTTTTCCTTCAGGGATAGGATGTGCCGAAGGTCTTCAGCGGAGAGGGGGATGGATGCGTCTGTGACCCATACACACACCTCGGCGGACTCAAACATCTCAAGAGAGCGCTCCACTCCTATTTCTTCTATTGGATCCTTGGCGGCACGAATTCCGGCTGTATCAACTAATCGCAGAGGGATGCCGTTATGGATGAGCGTTCCTTCGATACGATCCCTTGTTGTGCCGGCAATGGGGGTGACGATGGCGCGCTCCTCTCCGAGAAGGGCGTTGAGCAGCGAGGATTTACCGGCATTGGGCGCGCCAAGCAGGGCAACAGCGGCACCTGATTGCAAGAGCGCTCCGGCGCGGCACCGCTGTAAAATTTTTTGCGTTTGCTCGGATAGGCAAGCAATTTTATTTGCTAAATCGTCCGTTTCTCCAGGCTCATCCTCGGGGAAATCCAGATGGACTTCCACTTCCGCTGCCAGTTGGGTAATATCCTGCATCAGCGAACGAACCTCTTCCCCCAGCTTTCCCTCAAGAACGCGTCCCGCCGCGCTCAGGGCAGCTGAACTTCGTGCGCGGATAATACCCAGAACGCTTTCCGCCTGCAGCAAGTCTATTCTTCCGGAAAGAAAGGCTCTCTGAGTGAATTCCCCCGGTTTGGCCATATGTGCTCCGCTTTCAAGCATTAAGTCGAGACATTTTTGTGCAGGAAGCAGACCTCCATGGCATTGGATTTCTGCCGACTCCTCACCGGTGTAGCTTTCGCCTTTATTAAAGCGAACCGCAAGGACTTCATCCAGCATTTCGTCATCCGATGAAACGAGATATCCGTGGCAGAGTGTGCGTGCGGGGGCATCGGTCAAGGAGCGTTTCCCTTTGAAATGGCGATCCAGCAGTTGTGTGCTTCCCTCTCCGGAAAGGCGTACAATCGCAATCCCCGCTTCTCCTCGCGATGTCGCAATTGCGGCGATGATGTCGTTTTGCATTATTTTCCTCCAAATATATAAACGCCCCATGGCGGCGTTTCGCCGTCATGGGGCGTTCTGTATTACTTCTTTTTGGGTTTGACTTCTTTAAGGGCCAAAGCGAGTCTCTTGGCACCCTCTTCCAGATCAGCCGGTGCCGCAAAGGTGAAACAGGTGCGCATGAAGTCGTCTCCGCCGCCATTTGCATAAAAGGCGGTTCCGTTTACAAACGCAACTCCATGGTCGATGGCTTTTAAGAAGAGTTCCTTTGTGTCCACCCCGGGTATCTGTACCCAGAAGAAAAAACCACCCTCCGGTATGGTGTAAAGGGCGTTTTCCGGTAGGTGTGTTTTAAAAGCAGCGGCCATTGCATCGCGTTTTTTACGGTAATGAGCAATGATCTTGGGCAAAAACTCAGTCATATGTCCGAGATGGCAGTACTCATAAACCAATGCTTGTGACACCACACTGGTGCAGATGTCCACGCCCTGTTTTATCATGACCATTTTGCGGATGAGCTCCGGATGCCCCACAATCCAGGCTACGCGTGCGCCGGGTGCAAGGATTTTTGAGAAGGAGCAGGCATACACAACGCGTCCCGCTGTATCCATAGAAAAGAGAGTCGGAACATCCTCCCCGTCATAGCGAAGATGTCCGTAGGGATCATCTTCAAAGACAAGAAGATCGTATCGTTCGGCAACTTCTAAAAGCTGTTTTCTTCTTTCCGCAGAGAGCGTGGAGCCGGAGGGGTTTTGGAAGTTGACGATGGTGTAGATGAATTTGATGTTCTTTCCCTCTTTGATGGCTGTCTCAATGATCTCGGGTAGAAGTTCCACCTGAAGCCCCTCCGCATCGCAAGGGGCGGTGATAAACTGTGCTCCGTGATTGCGCATGGTATGGATGGCTCCCGGATAGGTCGGATCCTCCACTAAGATCGAGTCTCCCGGGTTGATCAGCACGCTGCATAGGAGGTCCATTCCCTGTTGTGAACCTGACGTGATCAGCATTTCATTCAGCTCGGTTACTCTTCCCATGCGGGGTTCCATCCACTCGGCGATATATTGCTTGAGCGGCTCAAACCCGGCTGTCTCCCCGTACTGGAGGATCTCCATGCCCTGTCTTCCTAAAATGACAGCGGACTCGGCGAAGCCCGGTACAGGGAAAATCCAAGGATCGGGGTTCCCTCCGGCAAAGGAGATCATTCCCGGTTTTTTTGTGTACTGCATGAGTTCGCGAATAGGTGAAGGCTTTAAATCTAAAGCTGTGGCTGAAAAAAGTTCGTTCCATCTCATTTCATTCAATGCAATCCCTCCCGGAGTGCTCCTCGTGGGGCTGAAATTAGGCAGTGCTTGATTCTTACTTCATTATACTCCCGAGTTTGTTTTCTTCCGTGGTTAAAAATCAGGCGATGGCGGAATTCTTTTCCAAAGCGTCAAGGGCTTCTTGGAGGATATGCTCTACCTCAAGGCGCTCCCCGCCTGTATAGGTCGTGACTCCGCCGCGAACGACACACTGTGGGGGGATGAGAGATTCTATGGAAGACAGGGTATCGACATCGGAAATAATCCTCTCAATCAGGCGCCGGGCACCGGAAAGAGGGGTGTCAGGCAGGAAGATGAGGATGTTATCGGGATCCATGCGAAACGCTGAGTCGCAGCCTCGGA
This sequence comes from Synergistaceae bacterium, assembly GCA_018063805.1. GTDB lineage: Bacteria > Synergistota > Synergistia > Synergistales > Synergistaceae > JAGPAO01. Next base: position 9,670 of record JAGPAO010000044.1, read on the forward strand.
TTAGATTGCCTGTTGCACCGGCAAATAAGACATAGGCCCGCCTGCGCTCCTCTTCTTCGATTTCTCCGTCGCACTCCAGGCGAACCAGACAGACGCTCAATTTTCTCTTATAGCGCCGACTGCGTTCTAGTTCTTCCGCTCCTTTGCGTTTGATGAAACCGCTGTTGTATAGACCTGTCTCCGGATCAATCACATCCATGACGATTTTTTGAGGAGAGCTGCCTTCGCTTGCTTCTGATTTCGGTGTCAGCAAAAGGAGCGTTTTTTATTCTGTTGGGTTAAGTGGGTAAGCCACTTTGTCCCGTTGATCACGAGAGGAGCCTGACTGTCTCTCATTGACGGCAGCACTTCATCTGCTGATTTTCCTTTCAGCGCTGATTTTTTTAGTCCCACAAGTTCGGCAAATTCTCTGTTGCCGGCCACAATTTGCTCTTTGCCCTCCGCTGTGTTTTCTGTGAACAGAGCCGGAAGAGGGAGTCCTTCCAGTATTTTTCCGATTTCTCCCACACTTGTCTTGTTGGAGAAGAGGATATCCTCCGCCGTTATGGTTGGCGGGGAAATAAATCCGTGGATTCCCATCATCCCTCCTATGAGAAGGATCGCCACTCCAACCCAACTGAGCAGGGGATTAGAGCCGAGGGACAGGGAAAAGATGGAGAAGACAATGCCCTGTGCTACAAGCGAAGCTGCCGTTGCCGCCGCTTGATTTTTTACTCTGCTGAAGGCGATATAAGCAATGCAGAGGAGGAGGTAGCCCGCAAAGGTAGCCCCCCAAAGAGCGGGCGGGATCGAGGTTGCGTGAACGGAATTACCTGCAAGGAAAAGGGCTAAGATGAGCAGTACAGAAACAATGGGCGGGAACAAGAAGGCTCCTATGTTCACTGAGGGTTTATTCTCTTTTTTTATATTGTTTGGAATCGGCTGTTTGTCCATCATTTGTCTCCATTCTCGGTTAGAAGTCAGAGCCTTTTCATTATACAGAATAGCAGGGTAATGCGCACTCCCGTATGAAAAATATTTTATGTTTATTATAAGGTAAACTGCTTTGTGATGGTGTTATACCATCGGAAAAGTATGTCTTCAATGGTACAATGACCCAAAAGGTCGCGGTCCTTTTAGTCGTTGCAGAAAAGGAGTGGAATCAATGGGGGGAACGGTGAACGCCCTGCTTACTTCGCAGGAAATCAGAAAACTGACAGCAGGGGATACCTTTAAGGGGATATTTGTGGTCAGTAATCTTCTGCGTAAAAGTGATAAAAATGGAAAATACTATTGGGAAATAGCGGTTTCAGATGCGCAGGGGACTCTTGATGCCAAGGTCTGGGGGGATGCCGGATGGCTGGATCGATCAAACGCGGAGCTGGAGACCAAACCGGAGCCGCTTTCCATGGAAAGTATTATTTCTCTTAAGGGAAAAACGCTTGGCGTTACGGGAAAAGTATCGGATTACCGAGGGCAGAATCAGTACAGTTTTTCTGCCTTAAGCCTTTTAAATCAAGAAAAATTTCCGCCTGCTAAATATGTTGCGCACTCACCTATTTCTCAGGATGTGCTGGTTGCACGCTATGAATCTTTGCTCGCTGCGTGTGCGGGACAGATAGGTGATTTTGTTCGGTTTGTCTACAGCGGAGAGCGATGGAAGACTTTTCGTGACTGGCCTGCTGCCGTAAGCCATCACCACGCGTATGCCAACGGATTGTTGGAGCATTCGGTCTCTGTTGCGCAGCTTGCGAAATCGATGGCGGATGTCTACTCTGACCCGGATACGACTTTGGACGTAAGCATTGTCATTGCGGGGGCACTATTGCACGATCTGGGAAAACTGGAGAGCTACTCGATGCAGCCGATACCGGATATCACATTAGATGGAGCGGTACACGATCATGTCGCTATCGGGTATGCCCGATTGATACAGCTGGCAGCGGAATTTGGACTGGATGCACAGACGACAACGCACTTGGGGCACATTCTGCTGAGCCATCACGGACAGAAAGAATTTGGATCTCCTGTGCTGCCCGCTACTCCGGAAGCCATTATTGTTTCCTATGCGGACGGACTGGATTTTCATCTTTTTTGCTGGAAGGACGCGGTGAAGGATATGCTTCCCGGCCAGCAGATGTCACTCTTCCATTACGGGGCTCAGCGTCGATTTTGGAACAGGCCTGAAACAGATGGGGAGGAAGAATAGTGTCGGTGCAGTTTTCTTTATCCGCCGATCATGCCGGTCGGCGGGTGGATCGCGTTCTTCGGGTCATCTGGAAGGATATCCCCCTCGGTGTCATCATGAAGGCGTTGCGCACGGGGGGGGTCCGTCTTGACGGGAAAAAAACAGCGGGGGATCAACGGGTCCAAGAGGGGCAAATTCTCTATGTTCCCTGGGATTTGCCGGAAAAGAATGTTGTTGCAAATAAGGAAACAAAAAAACTACCATTGCTCCAAACCCTGTACCGAGATGAAGCCCTGTGGTGTATTAATAAGGAGCCCGGTGTCTTGACTCAGCCTAATGCTGCGGCGGGGGATTCCTTAATCACGCGTGTTTGGAACGAGTTGGAATGGGATCGGGTGGATTTTCGTCCTGCATGTGTCCATCGCCTGGATCGCAATACCTCCGGGGTGGTAATGGTCGCTCTCACAGGAGGCTGTTTGCGTCTTTTAACAGAGCTACTGCGGGAGCAGCGGATTAAGAAGATATATTGGGCCATCGTAGAGGGGATCATTCCGGAGCGGGGGTCCGTTGAACTTGCCTTGCGCAAGGACGGAGATAAAAATCAGGTGTTTCCCGATAAAGCAGGGGAGAGCGCTCTGACCCATTTCAAGCGATTGTCCGTTGCTTCGAACTGCTCTCTCGTTGAGCTTGAATTGGTGACTGGAAGGGCGCATCAGGCTCGGGCCCACATGGCGGCTATTGGATTTCCCATTTTGGGGGATGTAAAGTATGGAAAAGGCTCCCCTTCCTATAGAGTAGGGCGCCCGTTTTTGCATGCTTACAGCGTTCTTTTCCCGGAGGTTAAAGAGCTTGGGATGCTCTCCGGAAAGCAGGTAACGGCTCCGCTTTTTCCCGACATGGACCTGTTTATCCAAAATAGTATGAAAAACACATAAAAAAGCACGCAATCCCTTTACTAAGTGGGCATTCAGCAATAAGATAGGCATAGGTTTGGAACGGTAATTCTGCATCAGGGAAAAGGATACGTTTTATACATAGCCTGAAGGGGCGATATTCTAGGGAGGGATTTGTATGTCCGTAACAAAGCGTACTTCTGCTAACGTGCTACTGGATACCGCACTCAAGAATTTCTACGCAGCGGCTGAGGAAATGGGGTTGGACGATGGGTTGGTCGAAATTTTAAGCCACCCGGAAAGGGCTCTGTGCGTTTCTATTCCTGTGGTGATGGATGACGGGAATATCCGTGTTTTTAACGGTTTTCGTGTCCAGCACAGCACAGCGCTTGGCCCGGCAAAGGGGGGCTTTCGCTATCACCCCGATGTTGATTTGGAGGAATGCGAAGCTCTCGGCAGCTTGATGACATGGAAGTGCTCTCTTGCCGGTATCCCCTATGGCGGAGGTAAGGGCGGCGTTGCCTGTGATCCGTTGGAGCTTTCTCCTGGTGAGAAAGAGCGGCTGACCCGCGCCTATGCTGCGCGTATGGCCGCCTTCGTGGGAGACTGGACAGATATTCCCGCACCGGACGTGAACACCGGTCCTCAGGAAATGATTTGGTTTATGGACACGATCAGCAAGCTTCGCGGCCGCATGGAGCCCGGGGTTGTTACCGGAAAACCAATATCCCTGTGGGGAT
>JAGPAO010000045.1 GCA_018063805.1 Synergistaceae bacterium
ATTGAAGGTACAGGTCTGCGTAACGCCCCTCTTTTTTCGAGATTTCGGAGACTTGCTCCCTTAACTTGTCCAAATAGCTATTCATCCTGCACCTATACCTTTCAAATCAATAAAAACCCATTGCCCGCTATCCTGCATACGACTGTTTGTAAAACCCCTATTTTTTCATCTGTATTTTTTTCTGTGCCGCCAAATGCTCCTGATACGTTTTGGAGAAAATATGCGATCCATCCTCCTGAGCCACAAAAAAAAGGTAATCCGTTTTTTCCGGCTCAAACGCGGCTTTCCAAGAAAAAACACCGGGAATACCAATACTCCCCGGAGGCAGGCCAAGGCGTTTATACGTATTATAAGGGGAATTGATCTCTAAGTGTCGATAACGTAGAGATTGCAGCGATACTCCTTGTTGCTTCCAACTGTATACAATCGTGGCACAGGATTGCAGCGGCATGTTTCGATTCAACCTGTTTTGAAAGACACCCGCCATGCGTGCGCGCTCTTGATTTTTTTGAGCCTCTTTTTCCACAACAGATGCCAGGATTGCCTTGTTGAGAAGTTCTTTCTTCGTCAGATTCTCTGAGAGATAGCCCCCGAGCAATTCCAACCATCTTTTTGAACCGCTTTGAACCAGCTGTTTTGCCGCTTTTTCTCCGGGTGGCAGTAAATAGGTATCCGGCGCAATAAGAGACAACCTGTCCGCAGCTTTTTCCGGCAATAGTTCTTGGAGCCTGGGGGGGAAATTAGAATCATCATTCAGTGCAGTAATCAACGCATCGTTGCTTCCTGAGATTCCTTGTTTTTTTTGAACATCCGCCAGCGTTAACCCCGGAATAATCGCAACACGTAAGACCTCGGGAGTCGCCTCCTTTAAGCTGTGCGCCACCGACCAGGCGATTCCCGAACGGATCTTATAAAGACCCGGGGATAGCTTCCTGTCGATTTGCATCCGCTGCATCCAATAGAGCAATCGCCCCGGATTTTTCACAACCCCGGCAGCAGCAAATTCACCGGCGACAGCACGAGCATTCATCCCTGGGGATATAGAGACGGGGATAATATCCCCCCTCAGAAAATCCAACCGATTAGGATGGGAGACAATAAGGGAAAAAACCAGAAGCAATAGGACAAAAAGACCGCTCCCCCAAAGAAGAAAGCGTTTTATCTTCACTTGATGCCTGCAATCCGTTTCTTTAGCAATCCCCATAATTCTTCTTTTTGTGCAGGGATTTCATCTCCGTCCCGATCCACAAAATAACCGATGCGAGCACACGATATATTTGCAGCTTCAAAGCGGGATACTAACGACGCGGTGTTCTCCGGAGAGACAACGATCAACAGACTGCCTGAAGCAATCAGATGGAGAGGGTCGAAGTTAAGTTCTGCTGCCGCTTTTTGAGTGATAGCATCGATGGGAATAGAATCCTTCCGGATTTTGACGCCCAATGATCCCAGGCCGCAAATCTCCGCTATGCCGCCCCATACTCCCCCCTCTGTCGGGTCATGCATGAATTTCGCATATTCGCGTGCAAGCCGTGATTCCTCCAAAACACACGTATGCTCCCCCCATGAGATGACTTCTGCGATCTCATCCGGGGTGAGATACGGAGAGAGCAGATCCTTCCTATCCGCAGCCAAAATAGACATGCCCTCAATCCCAACGTGTTTGGTGATCAGGATTTCATCGCCGGGTCGAATTGAATCGGCGGAGAATACTCTGTCTGCGGTGCCGAGAATCGCCGCCATTAAAACGGGGTGCTCGTAGAGATCGTTAAACTCCGTATGCCCTCCCACGACCGCGATGCCTAACGTCAGACACTCTTCATGAATCTCCCGCATCAACCGAGAGGCCCCCGATTCTCCCATTTTAGGAGGAAGAATCAGTGTCACAACCATAAAAGCAGGTTCCCCGCCCTTTGATGCAATATCATTGACATTGACGCGCACCAAAAGTCTCCCCGCATTTTCTGCCGCACCGACAATGGGATCGGATGCAAAAACAAGAAGCTTTCCCTGAGGCCATTCCAATACAGCCGCATCTTCTCCAACGGCCGCACCAATAAGAACCTCCGGCCTACGGGCTCCGCAGAAAGCTAAAATATTGCGCGTCAAGGAATCAGGGGATAGTTTCCCGGATATAGCCCAATCCTGCTCCATTTTTTCACCCCCTCAAACTGTAAATACAACCGCAGTAACTTTGACGGTACAAACCCAACCGCCGACTTTCCCGAACAGAACGCACAAATCCATCGCTTTTTCTCCATATTCTGGGCACCCATTTCAGCGCATGTTCGGAAGCTATTTTTTCCCCAATGGCATTAATCTCTTCCGCGCTTTTGTGAGGGCTGATCGTCAGAGTGGTGCATAACAAATCACAACCCGATAAAACCGCTCTTTGCGCCGCAAAACGCAGTTGCGCCGTAAAACAAATCGCGCAGCGAGCGCCTCTCTCCGGTTGTTCTTTATACGGTTCCGTTTGTTGAAACCACGCAAAAGGATCGTAAGCATGAACTGAAAGAGGTACCCCGAAAAGAGAACACAGAGTTTCAACGGCACCGCGGCGCCGTTGAAACTCTGTCTCAGGATGAATATTTCCCTCATAAAAACAACATGAGACTGCGTATCCCTCCTGTATCAACTGCGGGAGGGGTACGGTCGCATCCGGAGCACAGCAGATATGCAGCATCAGCTTTGCGGAAGAAACAGCGTCGGCAGAGATCATTTATTAAGAAGTTTTTTCATTTCTCTTGCAATATCAACCGCAGTTAAACCCATCCGCGCAAAGACATCTTTGGAAGCACCCGAATCACCATAACGGGTAACGCCCATCGTTTTCAGAGGCACAGAGTGCCCTGCTCGCGCAAATTCAACGGCTACAATACTGCCAAGCCCTGTGTCCGCGTGATGATCCTCGCATGTGACAAGAGGATTATTCCCCACATAAGCGATGAGCGTTTTTGTATCCAGTGCAAGCGGAGCAGCGCAGTGCAGGACTTGAATATCAATCCCTTCTTTCAACAGAATCTCACGTGCTTCCAACGCCGCATTCACCATGTGCCCCATAGCTAAGAAGGTTCCGTGGCACCCCTTGCGCAGGAGATCCAACTTGCCGTAATGAAAAACATAATCACCGGCAAAAAAGGGCGTACCGTCCTCACGGGTTATAATGGGAAGAACGCTGCGTCCCATGGCAAGACAGACATTAGTCGGTTCTGTAAGCATCCAGCGCGTCGCTCTGTCCGTTTGGTTGGGATCTGCGGGTACAACGAGCTTCCAGTGGAATGTATTGCGCAAAAGCCCCGCGTAATCGATACACTGGTGCGTCATCCCATCCTCACCCACGTCCAACCCGACATGGGTCAAAACCGTTTTTGAAGCAGCACGGTTGACATCATTGAGCCGTTGTTGGTTGTAAACCTCGTCGACTCCAAACACGCCGAAATCAGCCCACACGGGAACCACTCCGGCCGTTGAAGCTGCCCCGACAATCGTTGCCGCAGCGTGCTCTTGAATCCCCAATTGGATAAAAGATTCGGGACATTCCTTTGCAAAACCATCCAGCTTAACCGATCCGGCTAAATCGCAATCGAATGCCAATAACGGCGTTTTTTCTTTTTTCTTGTAGTTTAACGTACCGACTTGCGCAAGTGCTTTTCCAAAAGCACCGCGATTATCCATTTTATCGCCGACCGCATACGTCATAGGCGTGCCCAAATCCAGCGAAATGGTCGGAAACGAGACCGGGTGAGCCTCCGGTAAAGGGGATTTTCTGCGGGACAAGGCATCTTCATAAAGGGCTAAGTCAAACCCAAGCTCCTTTAATGCGCGATCTATATTGTCACCGGACACGGCTTTGCCATGATATTCGGGTGTTGCCTCCATGAAGGAGACACCCTTCCCCATAACAGTTTTACAAAGAAGTACCGTCGGCAGGTGATCCGAAACACCATCCTTGATCGTTTTATAAAGCGATGCGTAATCATGTCCGTCACACTCAAGAACGCGCCAGCCGTCCGCTTCCCATAAAGCACGAATATTTACCGGCATAACGTCTTTGAGGTGTCCGGATATCTGTATATCGTTCCAGTCGATTAACACCGTCAAATTCCCCAATTTTTCTTTGCTGGCAATACGGCGAGCCTCCGCTATCTGCCCCTTCGGCTGCTCTCCGTCCCCCATTACAACATAAACATGGGAATCTTTGCCTCTCGCTTTTGCAGCCAAGGCAAAACCGACACCGGCAGCAAGCCCTTGCCCGAGATTGCCCGTTCCCCAATCCACACCGGGGACATCCCTCTCTACATGTCCTTGATAGGGACTTCCCGCCTGTCTAAAGTGCGCTTCTACATCAAGGATATCCATAAAACCCCTATCGGCTAATGCGGAATAGACACCCGGTGAGGTGTGTCCATGACTCACCACGATGCGGTCTCTGTCAATCTCGTTCACATTTTCCGGCGTCAGATTAGCGGCTCCCAAGAGAAGAATATACAGATCCAAGCTTGAAAGGGAACCTCCGGGGTGCCCGCTCCCGGCAACGCTGGTCATGACAACGGATGCAGCACGGCACCTTCGGGCACGTTCCTGCAACTCAAAAACGGTTGGCTCCGATAGTTCTTTCTGCAAATAGCCTCTGATAGAAATACTTTCACTCATAATATACGTTCTCCCCCTCTGCGTTCCTTCGTATTCTTCACACCCGCTCACGGGAGGTTTATGCCTGCTCTACAAGAACCCATTATACATAAAAATAGAGCTCGGTGCAGATGAAAAGCCCCCCCAGTGAAGACGGGGAGGCATTCTTTTTTCCTGTGTATTTCTGTTTTTTAGCCGTTAAAAACCGTCTGTTCCGTGATATCGGTTTCCAAGGCGGTGATGCATTTGGCAATGATTTCCCTGCGAATTTTCTTTTCTTCCTCCGGTGTCTTACTCGGATCACCCAGGGGATAGGGAATGGCAACAGCAGGGACAATGCGATTCGCCCCCACTGTCAGAGAGATAGGAACAATCGTGCAGACGTGTACCACGGGAATTCCCGCTCGCTCAATTTCTTTTACCATCGTTGCACCGCAACGAGTACACGTTCCTCAGGTGGATGTTAAGATAACGGCATCGACACCGTCCTTCTTCAAGCGTGCGGCAATTTCCTCACCGAAACGTTTGGCATTAGCGACAGGAGTTCCGTTTCCTACCGTGCTGAAGAATGTATCGTACAATTTCTTAAAGACCTTTTTACTCTCGAATTCACGCAGGATATCCACCGCCAAAACGCGATCAGGGCAGCTGTTTGCATAAGTTGGGTCATAGCCGCCGTGAGCCGTGGCGTAGGCGTCACCGGACGCAGACTGGACACCCACCAAGGAGTACGAACCGTACTTCGTTGCGCTGGATGCTTCAATATGATCGGGATTTCCTTTGGGGACAATCCCTCCGGAAGTCACCAGGGCAATCGTAGCGCCGGCCATGTTCTTAATAGCCGGGGCCGGATCCACCCGATCAAAGGAGGGCATGGGGTACTCTGTAACAAAGGGCTCCCCCTTCAACTTCTTAACGAGCATGTCAACGGCACGCTCCGCGCCCGGGTGGGTGTGGAAGCAATTGACACGAAGTCCCTGCTCAAAGTAACCCTCTGCTGCGGGAAGACCCATCGGTTCTCCGCTCAGGAGTTTTAACAGCAACTTGGACATCGCAGGCACAGCCTCTTTAAGGCCGCGAGCACTGTCCGCCGTAGGAACAATGCGAACGGTCTTGCGATACATATCAACGCCGGGATTTTCCTCGTTCATTCCGCTGACTACGGGAATGTTCAATCTTTTGCTCACCGCCTCGGCAACGGCTCCGCAAGCGGTACCGTAGCGTCCGGCATTGAAGGCAGGGCCCGTGATAACGGCATCCGGTTTGAAGGCCGATATCAACTCAAGAATTTTATCCGTCGCCACCTCAATATTTTCTGCAAAATAACCATCTCCGCAAAAAACGGTACCGACAATTTCTGCTTGGTCACCCAGGGCAGCCTTAAAGGCCATTCCCGGTCCCATCACCGTTGGGCGAGACTCGGGCAGATGATCCGCCTTTTCCTCTCCACCCACTCCCGCAAAAAACTGATTCATATAATGAACGACTCTATAAGTCATGAGCGCACCGCCTTTACATCGTCATAGCGCCGGTGCGATTAAAGCCCAACTCGCACGTAGCGCCGGTGATAGCCTGAAGTTCAACCGTAATAGATCCATCCTTGTGCAGCGATCCGTCAAACCCGCCTGCAATGACATCCACATAATCGGTGTAACCGATCACATGATCCATCGGCGGCAGCGTGATCATCATGTTTGCGTTTCCGGCGGTGACAACCGCATCCGCTTCCTTGGTCGCATCAGCCAGTGATTGGCTGGCTCCGTCACGACCGGCATACTCATCCGTGATCAGAACCGTTCTGATCCCGGCAGTTTCCGCCCTGCGGCAGTTCATAATCAGGTCGGAATCCGGGTTTCCAAAGCCCTCTTCTGTAATCACCAGGCCATCCAATCCCAACATGGTGGCAAGCTTCACGGCATAGGCAGAGCTGCGGCGTTTGTCCGCAAGCGTTACATTTTCATTGGTTAAAATTACACCGACGAAGTTCAAATCCACTCCATGGCGCGCATAAAGAGCCTTGATAACGGGGTTGTTCTGATGCACATAGGTGCTGTTCTTGTCACATGCGGAAACACAGTTCCCCGAGACAATGGCTCCATCCATTGTTTCATTTGGATGAATCAATGTGGACAGCAGTTTTTTTGCGTCGAGCCCGTAAACATAGGTGTCATGCAAAAGCCCCTGCGTCTGAAGCATGTACAAGTAGGCCACCCGAGGCAAACCGGGGTGTGCCGCCACCGATTCTGATAGAGAGGGAAGGGAATACGTCTCCACTTTATCCACACCGGCGCTCATCGCATGAACTTTCTGTGCCAGATAAACAGCGGCCTTGAGTCCGGCCAACCGGCAGGCTTCTTCGTACTGGTAAATCTCAAGCCCCTCTTTGGGCTGGAAAATGAGAACAAGGTTGAACGTCCTTGAAAAGGGCGTGTACTCCGCTCCGGCTCCGGACATATCGATAATGCCCTCTTGAAACCCGACAATTTTACCGCACGTAACAACCGCAGCTCCCTCAAGAACAAAAGTGCTCCCCGATCCCACTGATTCCACATCTCCGACAACGCCGGGGAACATCTCTCCGCCGCCGCTGATTTTGCAGCGAGGCTCAATAATATCCTTTACGGGAACAATGCGTGTTTTTTCACCGGGACGCGCCAACTCCGCCTCAACAGAGCTGAAACGATCATCCGACCGAATACAAGCGAGAAGTTCCTCCCGATTCACTGTAAGAACGCGATTTCCGCCGAGACTCGTTTTGTCTCCCCATTCGAGACCGCGCACTTGTGCTTTGTGTAGTTCTAATTTCATCCTTTTCCCTCCTAATTTGTTACATAAAAAACAGCCTATGGCTCATTTATCCACAATTTATAGGTTCTTAGCGTTTCAGACATTAAAGCACGATCTAAAAATGAATAATCATACGCAATGGAATCGGGTAAATCTTTTGGCAATACCCCTTTGTACTCGTCTTGATCACAAGCGCCAAGCGCTGTTTCGATCAACGCAACGGAATCCTCAACACCCCCCTCCCTTTTTTGTAATACTAAGGTTCGGTAGGGGTGTTTTTTTATGTGAAAATTCCCGTACAGAGGATGCCCCAGAAGCTGCCACCCCAGGTGGATGAGATCCCTGGCACGGAAAATCACATCGCAGCTACTACCGTCGATAAATTCAAGAGATGATACGCAATTCTTGATGAGTGGATTATTTGAAAGACACAGCACCTGCAAATGCACAGAACGATTCCCCTTCCATTGAAGAAATCTCGCCCTGTGTTCGATCTTTAAGCTGAAGTGTCTTAAAAGAAGTGGATACAGCCTATCTATCGGATCCAGAGGCCCGTCATGCCGCAATCCTTTAGCCTGAGAGTTTCGGACTCAAAGAGTCTTTGCACCTTCGGCGTCCCTCTTCTTTTTCTTATGAGGGCTCTCTCTTGCAACAATCATCCGGGTTATGATTACACTCCATATTCTACTGTATCTTTTTTTTTCGTCAAGAAAAATGCGTGTTTTAAGTTGGCTTTTCAAAATAGGCATCCCTATTCGTCCGATTATGTTCAAAATCACTCTTCCGTGCTACTCTTGCCATAGGCTTTCTTTAGACGCACAAAAAAGGGAGAAAAATTCATGCTGAAAATAGGTTGCCACCTGTCATCATCAAAAGGCTTTTTGGCTATGGGGAAAGAAGCCGTAAAAATAAACGCGAATACCTTTCAATTTTTTACACGCAATCCCCGAGGCGGCAGTGCTAAAGCATTGGACGAAACGGACATCTCGAAATTTTTGGATTTTTCTGCTGCAAACAGCATCAGCACTCTCCTTGCCCATGCGCCGTATACGCTAAACGCCTGCGCGGCAGACCCAGGTATCAGAAAATTTGCTTTTGAAATGATGTCGGATGACTTGGCCCGTATGGAATACTTACCGGGTAATCTTTATAACTTCCACCCCGGCAGCCACGTCCAACAGGGAGTAGAGGTAGGCATCGCCTATATCGCTGAACTATTAAACACAGTCATCAAACCGGAGCAAACGACGACGATCCTACTTGAAACAATGGCCGGAAAAGGCAGTGAAATAGGCGGAACGTTTGAAGAGATCCATTCAATTATCGATAAAGTTAAAATAAAGGATAAACTGGGGGTTTGTCTGGACACGTGCCACGTGTACGATGCGGGATACGATATCGTCAACAATTTAGACGGCGTGCTGGAAGAATTTGACAATGTGATAGGCCTTCATCTGTTGAAAGCCATCCACCTAAACGATAGCAAAAATCCCTTTGAAAGCCATAAAGACCGCCATGAGCTCATCGGAAAGGGATACATCGGCACGGATGCGATCCTGAACATCATCAATCACCCCAAACTACGCCACCTCCCGTTTTACCTGGAAACGCCCAATGATCTGGCCGGTTATGCGGCAGAAATTAAATTTTTAAAAGACCACTATCTGGAAAAGTAAGAACCGGTCGGAAGTTCCCTTACGGCGTGTGATCGTAAGCTGCAATCACGCGCCGTATTCTCTTCTGTTTTTTTATTCACTCAGAAGAGGGGGTATTATTGATTTAAAAAATCCGCAACACAGCCGACGAGCTTTTCCGAAGGCATCAAAACACTTTCCCCCTCTTTCCAAGCCGCAGGGCAAACATGGTGGGGGTTTGCTTGAACATAAGTATAGGCGAGCATTTTGCGGACAAGCTCAGCGGCATTTCTGCCGACGTTGTAGTAGTTGATCTCTGAGCCTACAAGAACGGAGTCGGGGTTTATGATGAAAGTTCCGCGCAAGGCGGTTCCGGCCTCTTTATCATAGACGCCAAAGAACTCGGATATTTCGCCCGTCGGATCCGATGCCATTTGAAAACGTACGTCCTTCAAAAGTTTTTCCGCCTTACACCAAGCAAGATGAGAAAATTTCGTATCCGTTGAGATGGCAACCACTTCAACATTCATCTCTTTCAAGCGCTCATAGTATCCCCCTATATCCGCCAGTTCTGTGGGACAGACAAACGTAAAATCGGCGGGATAAAAGTAAACAACAAGCCACTTACCCTCAAGACTATATTCTGAGAAGTTGTGTTCTTCGAAACTATCTGTAGCAGGGTTATAAGTAGAAAAATTAAAACATTTGATTTTCTGCCCTAACTTAACGGGCCCCGTCTTTTTTTCTTCATTAAGTTCATTCACTTGATTTCTACCTCCTCGCGTCATCGCGCATGATCATTACTCGGAATATCCCCAAGTATACAATTTCAAAATTCAACTTTTCCCTTAAAAACTAATGGTCCTCCATAGAATTAAGCGAAGACATAACGACTCTATTCCGCCCCTGCCTTTTGGCTTCATACAATGCAGCATCGGCACGGGCAATCGCATCGTTCAACAATTCTCTGCTTTCACATTTTTTAGCTGAAGCAACCGGAATAACCGCAACACCAAGACTCGCTCTCAAAGGTGTTAAATGATTATTTTGCAGAACAAAAGGAGTCTGCTCAATCGCAGCACGAATTCTCTCAGCCGCCGCCTTTCCCTGTTCAGCGCTTGCATTGGCAAAGAAAAATATAAATTCTTCTCCCCCGTAGCGCCCCATAATATCGGATTGCCGCAAATTCGCAATAGACTGTTCCACTATATATTTCAGAGCTCTGTCACCCTCAATGTGACCGTACGTATCATTAAAGACCTTGAAGTGGTCCACATCAAGAAGGCAAACACAACAATCATACGTCAGCGCTACACTGCTTTCCAGTTTTGTTTGAGCCAAAGAAAAAAACGAACGCCTGTTAAGAGCGCCGGTAAGAGAATCATGCTCTGCCAAATACTTAAACTTAGCCTCGCTTTTCCTCAGGTGCTCCAGCGTAATACTTCGACGCTGGACTTCCTCTTGAAGAGAGACCGCAAGGTTCGTGAGGGCCTCTTCCTTTTGTTTCAGCGATTCAATGGTGATTGCAAGCTGAATCACCATGCTGTTAAACGCTGAAGAAAACTCTCCCATAAAATCCATCCGCTGAGTGTAATCGCCTTTTTCTACCTGCTGGACTTTCCACATCATGTGGCGCAGATTCGATTGGAATTCCTTGCAAAAACCTGCCATTACACCCCGCAGCCTGATTTCCGGCGACAAATCACCCTTGGCAAATGAGGCCATAACGTTCCGAAGCTCCAGCATCTTTTCATGAAAATTAACAAATTGCCCATCATCTGCGTATTCTTCCGGGATTAGCGGAGGAGAGGGAGCATCCATCAACTGCTCTACGTAGCGCAATACCACGTGAGCTATGTCCTGTTTTTCACCATTATCCATAATAAAACATATCGTTTCTCATCAGCGTCCCCACTACATTTCTAATAACCAACACCAACCTACTCGGATTATGGATAGATTTTTGGATAGCGACTATTATCTTTATAAATAAAAAGAACGTATTACAATAACATTAATAAAGTATTGCTGTCAAATAAGATATCCCGCCCCCAATATCTTCACCGACACAATACGCCTATTATGAAGCAAAGCATTACAAAATTCCAGAGTAAAGCGGAGAAATCCAAAACTCACCTTTTCCGTAGCTCCCAATAGCCTTCCCTAATTACCAATTCGAAATTCTGCAAAAGAAATGAAGGAGAGCGCCATATTTACTCCAAGAAAAAAGAGACCCGCGAGAAAAACGTTCACGCAATGCGAGGCGCGTTATTTTACAGCAGAGCTCTCTATTGCAGCAATCATTCGGATCATAATCGCACTCTATATTCTAACGTATATTTTTCGTCAAGAAAAATATACGTTTTCAAAATCACCCGGCCGTGTTAATCTTGCCAAGGCATGAGCATTCATAGTAAAGGAGAAAATGATGAACGATTGGTTTACCATAGAACAAATTGATAAGGACACTCATATCATCAGCGAATATAAACACTGGGAAGAATCACATGCGTATCTTCTAAATGGTGCAACTTCTAGCTTGCTCATTGATACCGGTCTTGGGATTAAAAATATCTATAATGAAGTTGCAAAATTGACAGACAAACCCATAACAGCCGTTGCTACCCATGTGCATTGGGATCACATTGGAGGCCATGAATATTTTCCAGATTTTTACGTGCATGAAGATGAGGTGAATTGGCTTGCTGGCGAGTTTCCCTTAACGATGGAGCAAATTAAAGCCTTTGTGGTCGAGGACTGCGAGCTGCCGGAAGGTTTTGACCTTGAAAACTATAAGTTTTTTCAAGGTTCAGCCACAAGAATTTTAAAGGATAACGATGTTATCGATATTGGAGGACGCACCATACAGGTGCTTCATACACCGGGACATTCACCTGGGCATATGTGCTTTTATGAAAAAGACAGAGGCTACTTATTCACCGGCGATTTAGTCTACATTGGAACATTATTTGCCTATTTCCCATCGACCGATCCCGAGGCATATTTATCCTCACTGGAGAGAGTCTCCGAATTGCCTGTGAAAAAAATATTTCCTGCACACCATGATTTAAACATATCTCCATCAATACTTGAAGATATGAAGGATGCATTTATCGAACTGAAATCTGAAAATAAATTGCATCATGGAAGTGGCACCTTCAAATATAATAATTTCGCTATCCAACTGTAATCGTCTGCTTTGCAGTAACAGAAAAGAAATAGATACTCAATCTCCGTACACACAAACCACTCCATGTATACATTAAGTTAATAATACAAACAGTGTCCACAATAAAAAAGCGGGGGCAAAAGACTCAAGGTATTCTGCCGCCGCTGTACACCTTATTGCACATCATCACGACTCACCGCTTCCGGCAGAGGAATAATCTCTTCTCTCTCCCCCCAAAAAACAAGCGCGCGCCCAACGCACATAAAGATGATGGATAGTAAAATCCAACTCGCCGCCACGCTGATGTATTCGTAATCCCCCCACAGAACAAAGGTCAGCAGATATAAAAACAGCATGAGGGCACAGAGTTGGGGCAAACAGAGTTTTTCTCTCTTTTCTTCTTTCACGCGTTGCCGCCATTTGTTGATGTCAAAATCAAACACAATTCCCAAAACAATGAGGACAAAAACGGCTATAACGATCAGAGGTATCGGCAGATAAGCAAAAGCCATACCGCACAAAAGGTAGATATAGAATGATTTTTTCACCAAAATGGAATGCGCAAAAGTATCCGTCGGCAGGTCTAGCAGGGTAAAACAGGAGATCATTGCCAAGCAACCGAGCAGGGATAGAGTCCAAAAAATAAAAGGGGTCATCAAAAAAGTAGGCAACAAGCACAGAGCGCACCCTGCGACCACCGCACAGCCGCGGTTTACCCATAGCCGCAACGGAAAATCCTCACCCGTCCGCTGATACAGGGCATATAAATTACCGCTTGCGATCATAAACCCGATGGCAAGAAGGATATTGGGAGAGGGGAAAAAGGTAGGGATGGGCGCGATAAAATTAAGAATGAGCAGGTAGATTGTATAAAAAAAACCCTCTGCATTAATAGCCCCTCCCGTTCCGAAAAAAGCGCCCGATAAATTTCCTCCAAAAGGAATTAATGAAAGCACCACGTATCCCAAGGAAAAAAAAGAAGCCCAAGAGAAGAACTTCCCCGCAAACCGGAGCATTTTCTTTTTTACACAAGGGATAAACTCTTGCTTCATGGTTCGCGCACTTCAATCGGCAAAGTGGTCGCCTGTCGCCCATTGCGGATGGTTAAAGTGGTTTCTCCGGGGTGAAGTGCTGTAATAACCCCGTCTTTCGATACCTTTATGTTACCCTTTTGCATCGGAGTGTACGTGGTGCCCAGAAAACCGTTATGGATTTCCC